>JBFMFJ010000250.1:0-5692 GCA_040752235.1 Candidatus Zixiibacteriota bacterium
CAATAATAAAGATTTTGTTCCATTTAAAAAAACAATGACAAAAAAAGCCCATATTTCGCGCGACTGAAGAAATTACCGCCCGGACAAATAAACAGGAGTCAACCGGCCTATTATTGCACGAATAGACACAGCCGGATTATTCAAGAATTGGAATGATTAACGAAGGATTAATTATTGAGGATGAATTCCATCGGGTTGATCCGCTTGCCGTCCTTAATAACCTCGTAATGAAGATGCGGGCCGGTGGAATAACCGGTCGATCCCATTAGACCGATAAGGTCGCCACGGCGAACCTTCTGGCCGCGTTTTACCTTTATCTTGCTGAGGTGACCGTAGTAGGTTTCATAGCCGTAACCATGATTAACCTTAATCAGCTGGCCGAGTCCCCCGGAAACCCCGGTAAATTTGACAACACCGTCGGCCGTAGCGTAAATAGGAGTCCCGGTCTTGTTACCGATATCGATGCCGCCGTGGAACTGCTTGTACCCGGTAAAAGGATCCAGCTTCATACCGAAACCGCGCGTACGATGCCCCCGGGTCGGCATAATTGACGGTGTATGATCGAGGATAGACCTCTTTTCGGCCAGGATATCATAAACTTCTTCAAACTTCTCTTTTTCGAACTTGGCGAGTCTCAAAAGGTCGTCGACATCCCCCTCGGTATCGAACATCTTTTTCAAGCCTTCGGTAAGGTTTTGGACATCCCCGCTGGTCGGTCCGCCGATACCGAGCTGGCGCTCATCGCCGCTGATTTCGGGAAGATTGAATATATTGCGGATAACTATTTCTTTTTCGACAAGGTCGGCATAGATGCCGTTAATTTCATCAATCTGAGCCTTCAGCTCATCATATTTTTTTGTCAAAAGGGAGTTTTCGGCCTTAAGAGTCTCGATCTGGGCCGTTGAAGCCTGCGATCTTACGAAGGATGTTGTCAGGAAAATGTCGGCCACGAATAAGAAAGTTATCACCGCGGCGCATAGAATTATAAAAGCATAGGAAATACTGAACTGCCGCATTTTCTCGCGGCTGCCCGGTATCATCATGAATGATATTCTCTTACGTAGCATAACCGGTTAAGTAAGTCAACCCTTTCAAAAAATGGTGGCGAACCCTTTTGAGTAAAATTTCGCCGGAAAATATGCCAAAGTTTAAATATTGTCAACAAAAAATCAGTAATTTAATTAACCGGTTTTTGCCGACCCTATTTTATCAGCATATATTCCTTACGCAACACCTTGTTAACTACTTTTATGAACTTCTCACTGTTCAGGTTCTGCAAACTATATAAATGCCAGTAAATTTTCCGCGGCATTATATAGATGTCTTTCTTCTTTGTTGCCATCCCGTTGACCTCCCGCCCTGTCGGGGACGATAGGCCAATGAACAGCCATACAGTTAGAATCGACCCTGACCGGGCTAAACTTAATATCTTTGTTTGCCTGATCAGATAACTTTGCATAATTCATGCCCCCCTTCCGGGGTGCCCAAATTTCTTACTATGCTCACATATGTCATTGAACAACAATGCGATAATGGCCTGTTCAAAATCTGAAAAACGCATCTTTCCTGAAAAGCCCTATGCAAAAATATGGGGCAAAACCGATATTTTTTCAACTCTCGCCATATTTGACGCTCAAATAAAAAGCCGCTTTTGCGGCTTTCTTGACAGCCGGATGACTTTGAGATAAATTGACGCTATTATTGCAAACTGCAAATCGGATGAAGGATGTATTAATATGATAGCATTAAAAGGTAAGATTGTTTTTATCACCGGCGCTTCATCGGGAATCGGCTATGCCTGTGCCAAAGCTTTCGCCCAGGGCGGCGCCAGATTGATTCTGGCGGCAAGACGTCTGGACAGACTGCAAAAGCTGGCTGTCAAGATGACCCACAAATACCAGAACGAATCATATTTGATGGAACTTGACGTGCGCGACCAGAAACAGGTCGAGCAGAAAATCAATGAACTTCCGGCCAAATGGAAAAAAATCGAAATTCTGGTCAACAACGCCGGCCTGAGTCGCGGCCTGGACAAAATCTACCAGGGAAAACTGACCGACTGGGAGGAAATGATCGACACCAATATCAAAGGACTTTTATATGTCAGCCGGGTGGTGATTCCGGGTATGGTCGCTCGCCGCAAAGGGCATGTCATAAATATCGGTTCGATCGCCGGGCGCCAGGTTTACCCCGGCGGCAATGTCTATTGCGCCACAAAATTCGCGGTCGATGCCCTGACCCAGGGGATGCAGATCGATCTGGTCGATTCCCCGGTCCGGGTGAGTACGGTCGATCCGGGGATGGTCGAGACCGAATTCAGCCTGGTGCGGTTTCACGGTGACTCCGAACGGGCCGCAACTGTCTATAAAGGTGTGACACCCTTGACCGGTGATGATATCGCCGATGCCGTTCTCTGGGTGGCGACCCGCCCGCAGCATGTCAACGTGCACCAGGTCCTGATCATGCCGACCGACCAGGCCGCCGCCACGATCGTTAACAGGAAGTGAGAAGATTCTGGAATCATTCTAATTTTGTAGAGGCCGACCCGTCGAAGATCCTGAATCTGTGAAGGATGTGTCGGCCTTCTTTAATAGCAAAAATAATTTTCCTTTGTTATTTCGGATATATTCCATATCTTTAATTAGTGGATTATGACATCTTTGATCGACATCTTTGAGAAAATTTAAATAGAAATAGTTAACTATGATTATTTCTGGAGCGATTCATGAAATATAATGGAAATGAAATACCAGCAAGGCCATTACAATTGCCGCCTATTGATAGGACACGTAATACTGAAGCGGAATTCAAAATAGACATAATGTCGGTGACGCCAGAACTAGTAGGATCTCTAAAAACTACATGTCTGCTTATACCGCAGATTGAGTTAGAACAAAAGTACATTGCAGTATTAATGGGGCTCATGGTTAGAATTTATAAAATATATGATAGTTTTGTTTTTCTGATGAATCACAATCGCCACGAGATCGCGCTTCTGATTGGAAGATCAGGCGGTGAAACAGCCATTGATTTGACCTATCTTTGTTCGAAGATGGAAAAAAGTGATTTTGATTCATTTATAAAGTCATCGCTTTCGACAGGAAAAAAAATCTATGATGAGATTGAAAAAGACAAAAAAAACAACACACATAATAATATCCATGATATAATGCAATCCGGAATTGTTAAAGAATTCAACAAGGTTGGCTATAAAATTGAAGATATCGATTGGTCAGACAGAAATTGCTATGGTACAATATTCGATAGAGCAAAAAAATGTGGTATGGAGAGAATTTATAATTATATTTTTAGAAATTTAAGTCGAATGACACATGGGAATCTATCTGAATTCCTTGAATATCATTTGATATTAAAAGACGGTCTATTTTATCCAAACCCAAACTTTGCCTTACCCCAAGCGGCATCAATTGAAGGATTCTCAATATTGGTTACTCATGCAGCATTTCAATATGCAAAAGTAATGGCCCCGGGCTCGGAAATTATAGGGAGACTAATTAAAATTTATGATTGGTTTAGAAAAATGGCAGAATTACATGAAACTTTCTTTATAACTAATTCAACTGATTAGTAAGTTGGTGTTAGGGGAATTACACTTTTTCGCTAGCAGGGCTGTTGGAAAAGTTGTTGTAGGGCAGAACCCGGAATCCCGTTAAAACGGGATTCAGCGGTTCTGCCATTCTTCTAAAACCAAATAGGCAGGATCGCTCATCCCGCAACAGCCGGAATTTCGGATCCTGCCCCGTCTGAAATAATCCCGCCTGAAAATTTCTTTTAACTCCCGTTATACCCACCGCGTCTCTATTATTGACTTCACAGTCGTCAAACAGGAGGGATGTATCATGACAGCATTGGGAAAGTCTATCTTGGCGTTTGCGGCCCTCACCGCAATTGTCGCGGCAAGCGGCAATACCGCAATAATTTATGTCCCATCACAGTACACCTCGATTCAGGCCGGGGTCGATGCCGCGTTCACCGGCGACACGGTCCTGGTCGCCGCCGGCGAGTATTCCGGCCCGGGAAATACGGATATTCTGATCGACAGTATTGGAATTACCATTATGTCCGAGGAGGGCGCCGACCGGACCATAATCAACTGCCAGTCACTGCTGCCGGATGAATGGCACAAGGGATTTATTGTCAGCAATTCCGGCAATGCCCAGTGCACCATTGAAGGAATATCCGTAATCAAAGCGGGTATGCATCAGGACACCGCTCTGGAACGAGTTATGAATGGTGGCGCCGTTTATTGCACCAATTCTCGAATAAATATTACGAATTGCATTTTTTATAAAAATAATCCCGGATATTACAGCGGGACAGTCTATGCTTCTTCATCGACGCTAATGCTCCGTAATTGCATTTTTGACAGCAGCCAGACAGAAGATCTTTATGCCGGCAATTGCAATTCCCTTATTATTTCTGACTGCACATTCGCCAATTCTGTGCGGAGTTCAATCTTTAGTTTTAATGTGTTTTATGTTGAAATCGATTATACCATCTTTGACAAAGTTCATGGTACTCCGATTAACATTCGCGGAGGCCAGCTATTGGCAAAAAATTGTACGTTCAGTGAATGCGGCAACGGAATTTTCAGCGAAAGGACATCTCTGGATATCATTTATTGTACTTTTCAGAATATAAGAGCATATGTCATCCGCACATATAATGCGGACAGTTCTCCATTAACCGTAATAAAACATTGCAAATTCCATAACAATAGTAGTAACAGCATTTATTATAACTGCGTTCAACTGGGTGGCGGTCCCGCGTATATCCAATATTGCACATTTATAAATAATAGAGCTGCTATTATTAAATCCTCGGAAGGGGGACATATTTCGAATTGCACAATTGTCAACAGCGCGGGGAAGGCAGTCAGACTCAGAAGTGGCGGCATAATCGAAAACAGCCTGATTGCCTTCAATGACTCTTCGGTATTCGGCCCGGCGGAAATGTCATGTTGTAATGTTTATGGAAACACCAGCGGCGATTATGTAGACGATATTGCGAGCCAGGCTCGCATAAATAACAACATGTCGAAAGATCCCTGGTTCTGTGATGCGGCAGAAGAAAACTTTTTCCTGAACTTTCTTTCACCCTGTATGCCCGCCAATAATAAATGTAAGGTTCTTATCGGCAGTCTCGGCCTGGGATGCAAGAACGAGTACGCCTGCGGTGATATCAACTATGATAATGCGGTTAATCTTAGAGATCCTATGCTTCTCATCAAATCCGTGCTATTCTTCAGCGATGATGTAATAAATTACGAGGATGCCGATGTCAACGGGGACGGAAAACTAAATCTGTCTGATATAATGTACATGTTGAATTATTTTTACAAACAGGGACCGGATTTGCAATGTCCGGATTGATGGTTGCTATATATTAATGTCGAAACCCCTTTGTCCCGCGGTTGCGGAATAAAGGGGTCTTCGACCTGTTAAAACCAACTATTTACTTCTGCTGATTGTACTGCTCTTTGAGAGCCATATAGACATCAAGATGCTTTCGCATCAGGTCGTTATGCTCGTGCAGATTGGCTTTCCCGGCAAAGGCACTATCCGCCAGTTTGGACAAGCGACGCACCGACTCTTTCCATTCGGGCCAGGCCGGAAGTTCTTCCAGTTTATTCTCATAGTATGCATTGAAACCATCAATCAAATATGCAGTC
>JBFMFJ010000251.1:0-5672 GCA_040752235.1 Candidatus Zixiibacteriota bacterium
AAAGAATCGCGCAATAGAATCACTTCCTCGCTCGGGGCCAGACAGGCTGAATTGCGTTCGGTTATCGATGCCCTGGACAGCCTCAAAGAGGAAATGGAAGCTAATGAGAAAGATTTGACCGGCAACCAGTATGAATATCAGACGGTTGAAAATGACCTGGCGCGGATTGGTAAGAATATCAGTGAACTGGTTACCAAAATTGAGGCGCTCAACAGCCGGCAGTACAGCCTGAATCTCAATTATGACCAATTAGCCAGAGAAAAGAGCGAGCTGGTTAAAGCCCTTGACGAGCATGAGGCAAAGACGATCGATCTGGAAAAGGCATCGCAGGAAGCGGAATCGACATACTCAAACCTGCAGATCAACCAGATTGAAATAAAAAGCCGCCGGGAGCAGTTGGAAAGCCAGATCAAGCATACGCATGAGCTTATTTCCGAGATCGACTCGAACAGCAATGCCAGGGCCGAAGAAATAGTAAGAGCCGAAAGCGATATGGAAAACGCCGGCGAACGGATAATCGAACTGGAGAGGAATCTAAAGGAAACATTTGACGCCCGGTCGGCCATCAGCGATCAGCAGACAGTCGTTCGCGATCAGCATACCGTCATACAGGAAGGACTCGACAGCCGCGAGAAGGAAATTAAGTCTCTCCGTCATTCCCGCGAAGAAACCAGCAATAAGCTGCATTCGATCGAAATCAGGATTGCGGAAATCGAATCGGAGCTCCGCAATATCGTCCAGAATATGAAAGAGGAATATGATATCGACATACAGGAAGCTTCGGCCGAACCGCCTTCGCCGGAGGTCCCGGCGGAAGAGCGCGCCAACCGGATGCATGAATTGAAGGAAAGGCTGAAAGATTTCGGCGCGGTTAACCTGCTTGCTCTTGAGGAATTCGATACCACGCGCGAGCGTCAGGAATTCCTGACGACGCAGATGGAAGATTTGCTTAATGCCAAATCGACGCTTCAGTCAACGATCTCCAAGATCAACCAGACGGCGCGCAAATTATTCGTGGAGACATTCGATAAAGTTCGTGAAAACTTCAAGCAGGTCTTTGAGGAACTCTTTACGGGCGGCGAGGCGGATGTCCGTATGATAAATGAGGATGATCCTCTGGAATCGCCCATAGAGATCATCGCCCGCCCGCGCGGCAAAAAGCTTCTGTCGATCGCCCAGATGTCCGGAGGCGAAAGGGCTTTAACGGCGATCTCTCTCCTGTTCGCGATCTACCTGGCCAAGCCGTCGCCTTTCTGTATTCTTGACGAAATCGATGCACCTCTGGATGATGCCAATATTCATCGCTTCCTAAGAATAATCAAAACCTTCTCGGAACAGACGCAGTTTATTATCATCACTCACAACAAAATCACCATGGAGGCCGCCGACATTCTTTATGGTGTCACGATGGAGACCCCCGGCGTATCCAAGGTGGTTTCTGTAAGATTTAATGAGGATGAGGACGAAGAGCGCTTGATCGATACTGCTATCGGCGATGGCATGAGACAGGTCAGGAACGATTTGCCGGAATCCGTCATTGAAAGAATGACCCCAAAAGTTAATATCAAACCAGTCGACAGTCCTGACGTTGAATAAGTGAGTGATTATAGATATGTTTTCCAAATTAAAAAAGCTCAAGGAATCTTTATCCAAGACACGCGATAATTTCTTCGGAAAGATTGGGCGGCTTGTAAGCGGTCGAAAAATCGATGATGATTTAATTGACGAAATAGAGGAAATCCTGCTCAAAGCAGATATCGGCGTCGAGGCAACCGATAAAATAATCGACAATCTTCGCGAACAGGCCCGGGAAAACCGGATTAATGATGCTGATGAGGTCTTTCGCCTGTTAAAGAAAGAAATAGCCGGGATCCTGATAAGAAATCGAAAAGAATCATTGATTAATAATGGTTTCAAACCGGCAGTCTGGTTAATAACCGGCGTTAACGGCACCGGCAAAACGACAACTGTCGGCAAACTGGCGCAGTATTTCAAATCAAGCGGCAAGAGCGTTATGATTGCTGCCTGCGATACCTTCAGGGCCGCCGCCGTCGAACAGCTCGGCATTTGGGCCGAGCGCTCCGGTGTTGATTTTGTCAGAGCTCATACCGGCGCCGATCCCGCCTCCGTTGCCTTTGATGCCGCCACGGCCGCCTTGAATCGCGGCGTCGATCTGCTGATTATTGACACGGCCGGGCGCCTGCATACCAAAGCGAATTTGATGGAGGAGCTGAAAAAGATAAAGCGTGTTACGGAGAAAGTCATTCCGTCCAAATATATTTATTCGAAATTGATTATTGACGGCACGACCGGACAAAATGCCGTTTCGCAGGTGAAAGTTTTCACCGAGGCGGTCGGGTGCGACGGCCTGATTGTCACCAAACTTGACGGCACAGCCAAGGGCGGGATTATGATCGCTATTGCCGAGGAACTGTCGGTGCCGGTCGATTTTATCGGTATCGGTGAGAAGATCGAGGATTTGCAGCCATTCGATGCCGACGAATATGTGGAGGCTCTTTTTGAAAACTGAGTCCATCCAGATCAAGACGCATCAGCGTGAGGAACTGGTCGATATCACTTCGGCAGTGCAAAGCTTTGTCACCAAAAGTGGCATCAACGAAGGAATCGTTTTTCTTCATGTCCCCCATACTACCGCCGCGGTGACAATAAATGAAAATGCCGATCCCGATGTCACAAGGGATATTTTATATAAGTTGAACAAGGAGATTCCTCAAAGCGATGGCTACCACCATGGCGAGGGAAACTCCGATGCGCATGTCAAGTCTTCTCTTGTGGGGCCGGCATTGTCGCTGATAATTTCAGGAGGCCGGATGCTGCTGGGGACCTGGCAGGGCATATATTTCTGCGAGTTTGACGGGCCCCGCACCCGCAGTCTGTATCTCAAGGCTATTGAAGGCTGATGTTCCATATCAATATCATTGCGGTCGGTAAGAACAAGGACAAGTGGGTTGATGAGGCGATGGCGCATTATCTCAAACTGCTGAAGAAATTCGCCGATATCAGCATAAATTATATTCTCGATGTCAAAAATTCCAAAAACCTGAGCAAGACCGAATTGATCAGTCAGGAACAGATTCTGATTGAAAAGAACCTGAAGTCGGAATATGTTATTGCCCTGTCCGACAAAGGGCGGTCGTTCAATTCGGAGCAATTTGCCGATCTCCTCTCCGGAACAATGCAGCAATCCAGGGGAAAAGTAGATTTCATAATCGGCGGTGTGTATGGTCTGTCGGATGGATTTATGAAAAAATGCCGGCTGGTTCTTTCCCTCTCCCCTATGACCATGTCACATCAGATAATTCGCCCGGTGCTCCTGGAACAGCTTTATCGCGGTTTCTCCATTCTCGCGGGCAATTCCTATCATAAATAAAAAAAGAGCCGGCTGATAATCAACCGACTCTCCTTTGAAGGAAATATGTACCGCAATAGTCAAATTTATTTGAGCAGAGTCATCTTCTTCTTATCGGTAAAGTTTCCGGCCCGGACCTTGTAAAAGTATACACCCGAAGCCGCCATCTGGCCGCCGTCGTTTCGTCCGTCCCAGACTATGGTTACTATTCCGGGCTGGGCATCACCGCTGAACTGTGTGACGAACTGGCCGTTGATATTATAGATGCACAGCTCCCAGTGGCAGGCAATCGGCAGCGACAAATCGATCGCAGTGGCCGGATTGAAAGGATTAGGATAATTCTGACTGACCGAGAAATCGGACGGCAGCATATCCTCGAACTGATTGGTCTTGATGATATCGCCATGGAAACTCGCCATAGATGTCTCGACGAGAGATACATGTCCATGGCCGCCGTAATTCAAAGTCAGAATCTCGCCGTCACCTTCCGGAATCGCCCGTCCCCGCTCAAGGCTGTAAATCAGGACGCGAATTTCGTTATCGGATATTCTGTATGCCAGGCTCATATTATTGGCCAGATTACCCAGTATCGGCGGCTCCGGCGTTACGCCGTCGTATTCGAATATGAGAAGCGCCGCACCGACGGGACAATCGTTTTCCGCTTTAACTGAGATGGCATTATTCTTATCCGTGACGGTCAGGTCAACCTGCAGCATATTAGGCGAAACCTTCGGGATAGCCGAGGCATCGCCAATAATAACACGTACCAGATAAACCAGATCAGCTACAGTCAGGGTAAATCCATCGGCGTTGACATCGGTGGCCGCAATTTGCCCAGCTACGTTGACCGTAAAAGCCGACAGCCCATAGATGAAATAATTGGTAAAGACGACGGCATCAGCGATTTCATAGGCAACACCGTTCAGGTTAACGTCACCCCGGGCATCGATGGAATCAGGATGGGTAACACAAATACCGCCGTTATGGAAATATACGCATCGAATCGGTGTGGTTTTATCACCCACAAGGCATTCATCGGGAGCGCCGACGCCGTCAGGTCGTGCCGATTCGGGGTAGTGGGTATCATCATATTCATCCCACAACAAACTTCCGGAGTTACCAAATATTTTTGAATCGATATACAGCAGGTCACCGAGCGGATTGGCCATTGAGTTGTCACCGCAGTCTATCCAGTAGAAACTGATCGGCAGGTACTGACCGCCGAGGTTCTGGTTATTGGCTATTCTCAGGCCCACAATCGATATCACTCCCGAAGGTGTAAGCTGATCGGCTGACGGGTGATAAGGGCCGTTATTTTCATCAGCTATTCCAACCAGCCTGATAAGACCGGATGGGCAACTGGTACCGCAGCCGTCATTATCAATCAATCTGTATGTGAAATATTCCCATTCATCGATTGCATCGCCCTGCACCGCGTAAGTAAATGAAAGAACCGAGGCATCATAGGCCATAAGCAAATCAAAACCGCCTATCTGAGAACGAGTCTCCGCCACGATTCTTACGGGGACATTGGATCCGACCACATAACAGGAATCAACATTAATCGAGATATCCACACATACCGAACAGAGAGGTGATGTATATACGGTGACGAACATCGATTGGAAATCGGTCGAACATCCATCGGTCACCTCCAGACAGAATTCATAAGTCGAGTCAATGTTGGGCGGATTGAAGCAGATAACGCCGCTGTCATCGCGAACCGGCGTGTACGTACCCAAACCGCAGACCTGGGTGATAGTAAAATTATCGCCATTGATGTCGGTCGCAAAAATACCGTCGATACATATCGGTTCGGTTTCGTCATCACACCAGGGAATGGTAAGGTTTTCGGGAACAGTCAGGATCGGTGCCTGATTGGCTGAGACATTTAAGTTCGTGAAACAAGTATCAGCACCACACTGAGATGATGCTATAATAGTAACAGTACGAGATCCCGCGGATGTAACCGGAACGCAAACCATCCCGCCGCTATATGTTCCGGCTGGTAGTATCTTGACCGTCACTTCGGCACCGATGATGCTGACCGGGAAACAAATCTCTGAAATATCCGGCAGGCAGACCAGGGTGTCGATAGTCCCGGGACAGGTTATCTGAGGAACCTGGTACAGGCTGACATCGGCTTCTATTACACATGTATCGACGCTGCAGGGCGTTCCGGCTATAATTTTAATGACATAGTGACCGGATGTGTCGGCAATGAATTTGACCTTCTTTGTCTGGAAATCATAAATCCCGGCAGGAAGAATTGCCAGCGATGCCGATGACGGCGTAATCGGTA
>JBFMFJ010000252.1:0-5626 GCA_040752235.1 Candidatus Zixiibacteriota bacterium
TCCGAGGGCTTATAATCCGAAATGGCTGCCACCAGTTGTCCCAGCTGTTTATAAAGTTTCGGACTGTGAGCCATCAAAAGATACTTGTGGGCGGTGTGAAATTCAACAATCGCCTGCCGACCGGCCCGTCCTGCAAAAAGTTGCTGCAATCGGTGATAGGCAAAGACTCTAACAATGAAATTGTCCCGCAGAACAGGATCATTGAGCCGCCCTTCCTCTTCGACAGGCATCAACGGAAACTGCTGCACCAGTGCAGTCGCATATAAACCCCGTCCGCTTCTTTCGGCCATATGTTCCGAGTAGATCTTGACGCGGAACAGGCCGCAACTGGGCGAGTCTTTCTTAAGTATATAACCGGACAGATTCTCTTTCTCCAGTTTCTTTACGCGTGCCGCAGCATATTTATTCATCCGCTCAGTCCAGTCGGTTCCGGTTTTATTCCCGACCATTTTTGGAGCATCGACATCACCTACCAGCCGAACCGCCTCCCGCGGTGTAGGCATCCCGACTTCAACCTCGGGGCAAACCGGAACGAATTTAAAATACGGCCCCAGTATATCGGTGATGTACCGGTCATGTTTGTGACCCGAATCAAAGCGCACCTTGAAACCGAGCAGGCATGAGCTTATTCCCACTCGTATGCGCAGATCGTTGGATTTTTTTGTCAGCATAAATCAATCCGGAATACTCATTGACTATTTTCTATCTTGAATATATCCACCTGCACCTTAAAAATCAAGACTCTCGTCGGACTCATGATCCCCCTCTAAGATTCGCTTTATAACCGCCACGCGATAATTAAAAATATGTTCAAGCTGTCTTTTTACGATAAGACGGTGCATCAATCTTCCAATAAACCCCATGGGAAGAGCATAGCTTACTTTATCCGTGACTATTGTCCCGCCTTCTTTTTCCCTGAAGGAATGAGCGTGATGCCATAAAGCGTAAGGCCCCTTAAGCTGTTCATCGACAAATAAATGAGGCGGTTCATAGACTGAAATCAGGCTTCTCCAGTGCAGCGGGATTTTCAATAGCCGTATGGTGTAATCGATCACCGTTCCCGTTTTCATCGGAATCGGCGAGGGAGTCAGGATTCGAAAGCCGAGAGACGGCGGTGTCAGGCGGGATAAATTTTCCGGCCGCTCGAAGAAGGAAAAGACGTCGCGCAGGGGCCGGGCAATATACTGCTCTCTTTCAAGACTATATACTTTCATCAATTCACCCGGCTTTGATTCCAGATATTTTTTTGATATAGGCATCTGTGTCGAATTTGCGCTTGCAGCCGCCTTGACTCATATACCTTATTTTTCCGAAAATATCTCTTTCGAACCAGGGGCGGTCATGCACGCCGCCGATACTCCAGGCGATTCCGGTATAGCCATTCGGGTCGCGCCCGTCAAGCTGATGTTTGTCATTTAGGTAGACAGCGGTCTCGACCGCCTTTTCCGGCGAGGCTGACCATTCGAGAATCTTCTTGGCCCAGTACATTCGCATATAACCATGCATCCGCCCCAGCTTGACCATTTCCATCTGGGCCGCATTCCATGAGTTGTCATGTGTCTCGGCTGCTTCAAGCTGCGCAGGTGAATAAAGATATTCGCGGGGATCCGAGCGATGTTCATCAAGAGTCTGTTTGGCCCAGCCCGGAAAACCATCAAAGGAATCATAATCACTATTGTATGCGCAGTAATTCTCAGCCAGCTCGCGTCTGACAATCAACTGCTCGAGAAATGCCTCCTGTGATTGGACATGTTTATCATAGCATTGCACTTCCAGTGCAATGCGCTGTGCCGATATCATCCCGAAATGTATATAGGGTGACATTAATGAAGAGACTTCTGCATTGGGATCATTACGCAGATCATTGTATAAAGGCATTTTTTTATCTAGAAACGACCTGAGTGCATTTAAGGCCGCTTTCTCCCCCGGCTTGATCCAATTCACCGCGGCGACATTTTTATTGACCTTGATACTCTTTTCCAGTTTATCCCAGTCATGATCGAGCGTTGCCGACAGCCATGAAAAGGGGTGCTTTTTTATCAAAGGAAAATCAATTAAATATTCCGAAAGCAGTCTGTTAATTTTTGGGCGGATAGTATAGGCCGCATATTCCTGTTTATCGGACACGACCCGGATCGGGACAATATTATGAGCATCGACTTCATAAAAAGGCACCCTGATTTTATCCCGGACATCAGATTTCCAGTTTTTATTGATCTTTAGCGGAGAATAGTCAGTAACGAGAATCGAAATCTTGTGTTTGCGAATAAATGCGGGAATACTATCCCCCGGATTGCCGGCAAGGACGAAAAAGGGAATTTTAAATCTTGATAACTCCTTCTCCACCTCTTTCAGACCATCAAGCATAAATCGATACTGCCTGAGACCGGCGTCGAGAAACTTGGGCACCAGGTTAAAGACAACCGCCAGAGGCAAATTTCGTTCCAGTGCCTGTTTCTGCGCATAAAGGAGGGCCCAGTTATCGTGCACTCGCTGGTCGCGGCTCATCCAATAAAGAACCGGCCCGTCCGACTGCACGCCCTCTTTAAGCAGATGAATTCTTTTATCAATAATAGAACTCATTTTATGAATTAATAACCCCCTTAATGATATCAGGCAACGCCCCGGTTGAAATCAGGCGGCGTTAACCGAGCGAATGGAATCGAGCCGAAATTGAAGTGACGAAAGGTCTTTAACCAGAAGAGCCCCAATTTTATCAATGACATTTCGATATCCCTCGGCCGACCTTCCGCCGACAATTATTTGGGCCTTGCCGCCGAGGATAGTATGCAATTGTTCCAGTTCGTTGCCCATGCGGGGATCGTCGGCAGGATAAATCAGACTCAATGCCACTACCCGGGCATTATTGTGCAGCACGGCGCTGGCGATATCGCCGGCCGGAATATTCGGACCGAGATAAATGGTTTTCCAACCGGCCGAGGCGGCTGTCAGACCGGCCATCAGGGCACCGAACTCATGCAACTGCCCAACCGGAGTCGTTACAATTATCCGCGGAGCCGATTCATGAGCGGCATAGCCACCGGACATATTTCCCAGAAAAGTCCGCACGACTGCCGAAGCCAGGTGTTCGTGGACCACCTTCAAATCACCCTCCCGCCAGAGATCTCCGACAGAATACATGAGCGGACCAAGCACCTGTTCGAACAACGCCCGTTGGGTCAAACCAACCGATGCCTTTAATAGAGTCGCCTCAATGAGTCCGGGATCAAGGTCTCTCACCGCCTTGAAACAAAGTTCCAGGTATTCGGAAGCGGATTTAATGGTAAGATCGACACGGTCGGCGGATGATTCTTTTGGCTCAATATGACCGCCGGCGGAAAGTAACTTGATCAGCTCATCTTTGGAAAGTCTCGCAATTTGACTGATGCTTTCTCCGGACTGTGTGGCCCGACCCAGGAGAATCAAACGCTCAATATCTTCATCAGTGTAAAGACGCCGATTGGTTTCGGTTCTGACCGGAGTGACGGCGCCATGCCGTCTTTCCCAGATTCTGATAAGGCCCGCTGACAGACCTGTTTTTTTCGCAACAACTCTAATAGGGTGTTTGGGCATCTCTATATACCAGGTTAATTATTTGTTCAAGTTTTGTCAAATATTAAACGATTTTTACTCACAAATGTTCCACCTTAATTTTAAACACGGCAATTGGTTATTTATCTCGACATGATTGCGATTTTTCTTAAGCCATTTTATGCAAATAAATTACAATAATTTATAAAAATACTATTAATATATTATACATTTTTTATACAATATCGGAACATTTTTGGAACAGGCATTGTTATTCTTGATGAAACCTGATACAAAAGGAGAAAATGATGAAATTATTCGATGTTATTTTTGCCTCGCTGCTGGTGATCGGCGGCCTTAATTGGGGATTGGTTGGCATTTTCCATTTTGACCTGGTTGCTGGTATTTTCGGCAACATGAGCATGGTCAGCCGGATTGTCTATATCCTGGTCGGCCTGAGCGCTTTGTTTCAGATCACTCAGCTCAGAGCTATTATGCGCCGCTGGAGTGTCGTGAATGCCTGATCACGTGCGGGCGAATTTATAGTCGGGCAATCGTAGCACTCACCACGCTGCATTAATGAAATAATAGGTGAATCAAATGATCAAAGCGGTCATTATCTCACCTGAGATAATAGCGTAAAAATAGGGACAGCAGAGTAAAAGCCGGGGTTTTTGATCCCGGTTTTTTTTATTAAATCCGGCGCTCAAGGCGGCATTATCATCGTGGAATTTTTCCCAAAAATTTACTTTCTCCGCATTTAATTCGGTGTTGACATGTCGATCACTATCAATATATTAGGGCCTAATACAAAGGAGACATTATGTACTGCCCCAACTGCAAATATGAATATAAAGACGGTGTGGATGAATGCCCGGAATGCGGTGAGAAGCTGATCGATTCAATACCGCCCGAAGACATTCCCGATTATTATGATATGGTCACGGTCTATTCGACCAGCGACCAGGCCAAGATCCTCATTGCGAAGTCATTGCTTGAAGATGCCGATATCAGATTCTATGCCAGCGGCGATGGAATTATGGATTTGTTCGGCGCCGGCCGTCTTGGCTTCAATCCTGTCGTAGGGGCAGTCGAATTCAAGGTCCTGGCGGGTGACGAAGAGGAAGCCAAGGAAATTCTTACCGGCCTGATTGAAGATGATCTCGATGACGACCCTGATGATGAATATGACGATGATGAAGAGGAAGAATATTAATCAAACCTGTTTCGTCGATCTCTCAGAATAAATTTCTCATCGGTCTCTGCCCCGGCTGCAGGCGGCTATAATCTTTCTGCCGAATATTGATTTATCCTGCCATATCAATAGTTACTAAGCAACTATTTTGAGCCGTATATAAATTTAGTTAAATACTTCAACCGGATTTTTGGATAGTATGAAGCCTTACAGAATCCCCGGAATTTTAACCGCTTTTCGATTAAATTTACTATTGTACATTGCGTTTCTTTTCATTGTCTATATTTCCTTTGCCGACGGCAGTGAAATCGGGATGACTTCAGGGAAATCCGTGGTTGCCGTTCGCGGATCGGCCGATATCATCTCGCTGAATGCCACAGCCGAAAATCCCCCGGAAAAAACCCATGTCGAGAATGTCTGGTCGGTTGAGTGTATTGATGTTCTTACTCGTGATTTTTATCACGCGCTTTCATCACCACTGCGCTGGAGAAGTAACGACTGTCAGAAATTGTATCTGGGGACACTAACCACGATTGCTGTCGCCGGACTTTATGATCCCGAGGTGCGTCAGATCGTCCAGAGAAACCGCAGTCAGACTTCCGATGACATGGCCAAATTTTTCAACAGGCTGGGATCATCATATCCGTCCTGGATACTATCTTCCTTTTATCTCGGCGGACTGATTTTCAACAATTCCACCGCGAAAATGGTGGGCCTGGATGGACTGGCGGCAACTCTGCTGACCTCGGCCGCCATAGTTCCGTTCACCAAGCGGGTGTTCGGTCGCTCGCGCCCGAATGTGGCGTCCGATCAGTTTGAGTTCGATTCCTTCAGCGGCAATGATTCCTTTCCATCGGGTCATACCGCCCGCGCCTTCGTGACGGCGACTGTGATAGCCGA
>JBFMFJ010000253.1:0-5614 GCA_040752235.1 Candidatus Zixiibacteriota bacterium
CCCGTTGGCATCTGCCGTAATAAACGGAAGATTAATATCGGTCTCCAGAGTCGATGACAGTTCTATCTTGGCCTTTTCCGCCGCCTCTTTAAGGCGCTGAAGCGCCATAGAATCCCGGGACAGATCCATTCCGTCGGATTTCTTGAATTCGCTCACCAGCCAATCGATAATGCGCTTGTCGAAATCATCACCGCCCAGGTGAGTATCACCATTGGTCGAAAGCACTTCAAAAACGCCGTCGGATAGTTCCAAGATGGATATATCGAATGTCCCGCCGCCGAGATCATAAACCGCAATCTTACCGGTTTTCTTTTTATCCATGCCATAAGCCAGAGCAGCCGCGGTCGGCTCGTTGATAATACGCTGGACATTCAATCCGGCGATGCGACCGGCATCCTTGGTCGCCTGACGCTGGCTGTCATTGAAGTAGGCCGGCACGGTGATAACCGCATCGGTCACTTTCTGCCCGAGATAATCTTCGGCCGTCTTTTTCATCTTGGTCAGAATCATAGCCGAAATTTCCGGCGGCGAGTACCGCTTGCCATTCATCTCGACCATCGCTTCTCCCTTATCTCCGGCGACGACTTTATAGGGGAAATTTTTTATTTCTCCGCTGACTTCATCAAATCTCCGCCCCATAAACCGCTTGATGGAAAAAACGGTATTAAGCGGGTTGGTAACCGCCTGTCTCTTGGCCACCTGACCAACCAGCCGCTCGCCGTTCTTGTCGATAGCGACTACAGACGGAGTGGTACGGGTGCCTTCGGAGTTGGTGATAACCACAGGATCTTTTCCCTCGACCACCGATACGACTGAGTTGGTAGTGCCCAGATCTATGCCGATTATTTTGCTCATATTCATTTCCTGCCTTTCGATTCTATTTTCGCAAAAAACGGGCAGGTGGTCCCACCCGCCCGTCTGCGTGTAACAATTGCCTGACCCGACATTATTTACTTGATGTCGACCTTGATTTCTTTCGGCAGAGCCTTCTCGTGCTTGGTCAGAACGACGTTCAAAATTCCGTTCTTGTAATCCGCCGAAATTTTATCGGAATCAACATTGTCGGGAAGCGTAAAGGAGCGTGAGAACGAACCATAATAGCGCTCGCTTCTCAGATAATTTGATTCTTTCTGCTCCTCTTCGAACTTGCGCTCACCGCTGATGGTCAGGACACCGTCCTCAACAACCACTTTGATCTGGTCTTTTTCCATTCCGGGAAGTTCCACTTCCAGTTTGACCGACTTCTTGTCTTCAACGATATCCACACGCGGCATAAAGTCGCAACCACTCTCAGAGCGAAGGGTCGGGGTGTTGAAAAACGAATCGAAAATCGAATCGAATTCACGGCCAGCTCTGCTCATCCATCTGTTGGGGTTGAATCTTACGAGTGTCATTTTGTAATACCTCCTACTTTTATTTGTTTTTTATTTTTTTCATCTTACGCCAATATGTAAATCAAACCTCATGCCAAAAATGGCAACACGTTGTAATACAATGAGATAGCTTTTACGGATGAGAATGGGGCAATAAAGAAATGCCATTATGGCATCTTATATGCGCCACAATGGCATTATTTCTGAATTTTTGGCAGAAATATACTGCCTATTTGTCACGACGATTTAAAATCTCTTCCGCCGCTTTAGAAAGCTTGGAGCCTCCAAAAAGAATTTTCTGCGAAGTCGACATTGAATCATTGAAATCTTTAATTTTTCTCAAGGATTCCTGATCGCCAATTCGCCCCAGGGCTTTAATGACAGCCATCTTGAGGTCATCGCGGGACGAACGACCCGAGGTGAATTGTGATTGAAGCTGTTGATCAGAAAGAAGACTCCCAAGAAAATTCTTCGCTTCGGAACCACCCAGTTTGCCAAGGACATTTATTATGGCGATGATATCGGAACGACGATGCCTGGCCAGCTCAATCATTTCCGGAGCAATATCTGAGTTACCGATTAATCCCAGAGCAATTATGGCCGATTCCCGGATCTCACGATCATCATCGTCGGCCAGCATCAATAACAGGTCACAGGATTGGTCACCGCCGATTTTTTCCAGGGACTGAACGATTGCACGGCGCACCCTGGTATCGGGATCATTGATGCGAACGCGCAGCGCCCGGCATGCTTCCGGGTCACTTAAAGTGCCGAGGACAAAGATGGAGTTGCGGACGACATACCATTTTTCGTCCGGTAATTCTCGGCGCGATTCCTCGCGGCTGAAGTATTCATTGTTATTCAATATTTCCGAAAAAACTTTCAGTGAAGCTTTTCCCATCTCGGAAAGAATCTTGAGAACATGCTGCCGCACCTGTCGCGATTCATGAGAAATAATGTGCGAAAGTTCCAGTGCCGCCTCTTCGGATCCAATCGTGACCAAAATATTCTTTATAAACGGAACATTGGCATTCGGACCGATGACAAGGTCGCGGACAAGCTGTTCGATTACTTCGCGGCGATTTAATTCTTCGACCGCTTTCTTGACCGCCACCGATTCATAACTCCATATGCCCTTGAAACGCGACCTCTTTTCCGACAGGATATTGCAGATTCGGGAGGTATAGTCATACTGCTTACCGGCCAGCGCAAAGCGGGACAATTCCCAGATCAGATCAGAATATTCGAAAGTCTCTTTCCCGTCTCTGACATATTCCCCGATTTTTTCAATCAAGTACTCAAGCAGGTAATCGGCGGCGTTTTTCGGGTAGACCGACAATGCCAGCCGGAACAGAACAAGTGATTTCTCGCGTAAATCAAGATTGGGCCCGGCCAGATAATTCAGGAGAATGTTGACGACCGATTTGGCCTTTCCCTGTTGACCGGTCCGCAAAAGCCGGCTGAATACATCCTTGAAATCATTCAGGTCATATCCCGGAAGCGCCTCATTGAATGTGGTATTAAGGAATTGGTCGATTCTTTCCGAGGATTCAACCTTTATCAGGCTGGATTCCGGCAGGATACCGGTATATGTCGATTTGTCACCGCCTTTGCCTACCAGCTCGCCGGCAATATTTTCGAGAATCTTTTCGCGGTCAGGATGATAATTGAGTGCGGCAACCATTTCCTTTAACCCCGGGCCGCCGGCAGCCGGAGAAGAGCCTGTCGCTGCGGTGTTCTCATTTTCACCATTGACTGTGGTCAGCAGACTTGCCTGAATTTTATCAGAGGGCATACTCGATAATATTTCAGGAATAAGATACCCGACCAGGGGCGGCAGATAGTCATGCCGATATTTGGCGAAGTATTCTTCAAACGGCAGCGATTCGTCCGCCATCATGGATGACAGCCTGTTATAATCATCTCCAAGCATCTGCCCGACCACGGCTCTTACCGAGAAATCCCCGATTAAATCTCCGCGCATGTTGGGACATTTTTCGAAGATATCATGGCCCATTTCCGAATTCACCCGAATGGTCGTGATTTTATTTTTATCAAGAAATGTAGCCATCAGGTTGCTGAAATCGGACGAAGGCAACCGCTTTACGAAACGATCGAGAAAACGGGAGAGATCATTTGCGGAGACATTGGATTCGAAGAGAATATCGTTCAGGTCAAGCATTTGCATATAATTAAGCACATTTTCCGTAAAGATCGAGGGACGGGTGCGGATATTAAGGGCGTAGAGATGACCGTCGAAAATATGGAGGTTCAGGAATCGTTTGAACCGGAATATTTTCTCCATCATAACAAAGGCGCGGCTGATCGCTTTCTGCGACAAAGGATGGCCGCTGGAGTAAATCGAGACTTTTTTTGAGGCCAGGAAAAACTCTCTCAGGGTTTCGTGCACAAGCTCGTTGAGATTGAGACCGAGATCGCTCTCGGTATATTTGGGATCTCTCATATTAGTCTCCGAAACATTGTATGGTACCGTCATGCGCGGCGACGCAAACTACTCTTCCATCACTGACGGCGGGGAAGTCGATACCCCTCTTGAATTCCCGTTTCGAAACCAGTTCACCGGTATTTTTATTGAGACAATAAAGGTTGCGATCCAGCGATGCAAACAGCAGGTAATCTCCGACCACTATGGGTGATGAGACGATGACACCGTCGGCCTGAAACTGCCACTGTGTTTCTCCGTCTTTCTCCGTCAGGGCCATGAGATTTCCTCCGTTATCGCCAAAATAGAGCACACCATTGTCCAATGCCGGTGAAGTCCAGATTGGATACGAGAATGTCTTTTCCCACACAATACTTCCGGATGACTTATCGAGAGCAAAGAAGCCGCCCTCTGATCCGGTGATATATACTTTATCACCTATGACTGCTTTAGTAACCAAAGGCTGGTCCAGTTCTACCTCAAATATTTTGTCACCGGTTGCGGCCTTCAAACCCAGTAATAAACCGTTATCCTGCGGGAAAAAGACCATATTGCCGTCACCGCTTGGTCCGGCCAGACATCTCCCGTCTGCCGGATACTGCCAGAGTTCTACTCCGGTTTTTTTGTTGAGGCAAATCAACTTGCCGTCTGAAGAACCGGCATATAAGCGGTTATCTATAATTATCGGCGTCCCGGTGACATCCTTTATATTTAAGGCCCAGGAGACCTTGCGATTAAGCAAATTAAGGCAAATCAACTGGTTTCTGGTCGGACCGACCCCAAAATAGGCCATGGAATCGGATACGACCACCCCCGACTGGACCCCAAAGCCCGCTTTGTAGACCCCAAGATAATCCCCCGTCGCCAGGTCATAAAAGTAAATCCTGGAGCGGCCGCCGCAATAAATCAGTTTGCCGGCGCCTATCGTTAACGGCCCGATCGGCGTTTCCGAGTTCTTCTTTTCCCATATCAAATTCAGTTGCCCGCCGAAATTGGAGGTAACGGCGGCAGAGGCCCGAATATCTTTTCGCGGATATGGCCACTCCTCGGAAGTATTAATTTCGGCCCGGGAGATGGAAAAACGTTTTGTACAGCTTGCAAACACCACAACGGCGATAATAAGGCATATAGGAAATAATTTGCCGCGCATCAGAAATTCCAGCCAAAGAAAAAGTCAAAATCGGTATACTTGCTTATAGTCTTAAAATCGGTCGTTCGTGAAAAATCGAATCGAAAAACGATAAACTGGGCCAGGGCGACCCGGAAACCGGTGCCGAAAGATCCCAGAAGATTATCATCGAAATCATCACTGAATAGCCGAAATTGCCGGTCGGTAATATATCCGGTATCGAAGAAAATGGCTCCGCGAATGGCCTGAAAGCCGATGCCGCCGATGGGCAATCCAATGAAAAGATTGTCAATTAAAGGAAAACGCAGCTCATTCGATGCAAAGGCAATATTGCGGGCATAGAAGGCCCGCCGGTTATATCCCCGGAATGACCAGCTGCCTCCGAAATAAATGCGCTGTGGTTCAATGCCGGTGGAGGAATACAGGAAAAGGCGCGATGCATAGGCCGAATATTTTCCCAGCCGCAGGTATTGACGAAGATCGATCAGGCCGATTCGGTTGTACTGTCTGCCCTGCTCAACACGGGTCGTAATACCAAAAGTGAAATTATAGCGATGACCTTCAATCGGCCCCGAAATATCCCAGAGCGAATTATCGGATATGAATGACAAATAATTTGTCATCATGGCACCTTTACGCCGGAACTGAAAGAGCCATTTGTCGCGATCG
>JBFMFJ010000254.1:0-5605 GCA_040752235.1 Candidatus Zixiibacteriota bacterium
CTCCGCTCGCAACGACAGGCGGGTGGCCGCGCCAAACTTGTTTGGGGCGGATATATAAAAAACATCCCCAAACAGGTTTGGGAATGCTACTCGACATGGCTGTGGGCAACCCTGTTGAAAATCCCGAACGAAGTGCGGGGCGTCGTCCGCTTAAAAATTCGCGGGCAACGGATGATCACTTCTGCCCGTACTAATATTGGCTATGTCGCGGTTTACCCGCAGAGGACGGCGCCGCCGTTGACATTCAGAATTTCGCCGACGATAAAGGTGGATAAATCGGATGCCAGAAACAAAATCGGCCCGGCAATCTCTTCCGGCGTGCCTACCCGGCCCATCGGGATCAGCCGCAGGATATCATCGACCTCATCACTCTCCAGCGATTCGCGGCTCATGTCGGTGTCGACCCATCCCGGCGCGACGCAGTTGACCCGGATATTGTCCTTTATCAACTCCGGCCCCAGCGATTTGGTCAGCGATATAACCGCCCCCTTGGTGGCCGCATA
The DNA here is from genome assembly GCA_040752235.1 of Candidatus Zixiibacteriota bacterium. GTDB lineage: Bacteria > Zixibacteria > MSB-5A5 > GN15 > PGXB01 > PGXB01. The sequence goes on from JBFMFJ010000254.1 coordinate 504, forward strand.
AGGCGAATGAAAGGCCTCGCCCCGCTGTCCCGCGGTCGAGGAAATATTTATGATGTTGCCTGATTTTTGCTTTTTCATGTGCGGGACCACCGCCATGATGGGATAAAAAGTGCCGAGCAGATTGATATCGAGCGTCGCTTTCAGCCGCGCCTCATCCATATTGTCGATGGCATTATATTCCCAGATACCGGCATTGTTGACCAGGATATCGATCCGGCCGAATTCCCTGATGATTTCATCCACCATCCGGTTGACCTGGCTGCGGTCGGCGATATCGGCCTGCGCCGGCATGACGCGGACGCCGTGCTTTTCGCATTCGCGCTTCACTTCTTCGGCCGCTTCGGACTCTTTGCGGTAATTTATAACGACATCGCTCCCGGCCTCGGCAAACATAATCGCCGCCGCCCGGCCGATTCCGCGCGACGCGCCGGTTATCAAAGACACCTTATTTTTCAGACTGATCATGTGAGATTCTCCCCTGTAATATTTCCTTAAACAGAAAATATCAATTTAACGCCGAAGGGGAGATTTGGCAAGCGGCGACAGCGATTATCAGGAAAAACCGCTCCGGTTCAAATATTCATTCCTGACCTGGAAAATCTGCCCGCCATGCTCGATATCATGATATACATCATACCACAAAACCTGCCATACGGCGATATCCTTCCCGATATCGCTCGGCCTCGGGGCCGGTTTTTTGAGTTCCTCGGGGCTCAGCCGGTCAAGTCTTTCCCGAAGCGGCCGGTGCATGTTTTTCAGGTATTTCCGGAGCTCATCGGCCGTCCCCGGAATAACCAGATCATCCCATTTCTTTTTTCCCGGTCCGAACAACATATCACAATGGATTTCTTTGCAGGCCCCGAGATGCGCCGCCAGCCAGCCGATGGTTTTTGGCCCTGGCGGGGTCTTGTCGGGCGTATGAAAATCGAGGCACCAGTGCCCTTCGCGGTCGCGCAACCCCCATGAACCGGGTGCCGGCTCCCAGTGTATCATGTTGTCATCGACACCATCCATGGCGCGTTCCAGAAATCGCCAGGCATCATCCATTTGATAACGAAGCAGTTCTATAAATGTCATAAGGACTCCCCCCGCTTGATAACGCTGAACTTATAAGGAAACATTCAATTCCTGGCCGCCGAAGGCGCCTTTCTATTACTCACAATATATACGCAGATAGCATTGAAAGTCGCTGATTATGGGCAGACCCGGCCAAAAACGCGCATAAAATTGCCGCCGAGAATTTTCCTGATATCATTTTCAGAGTAGCCGCGCCGGACCAGTTCGCGCGTAATGTTGGGTATTTGGGAGCAATCCTGAAGATCGGACGGCGGGATATAAATCCCATCAAAATCGGAACCCAACCCGACATAATCCGGCCCAACCAGCCGGACAACATAATCGATATGATCGACAACTGATGTTGCGGACGGCATAACATCCGCCGCGGCGGCACACACTTCCGCTGCAAATGGTTTGAGAAAAGCAAAACGTCTGTGATATTCGTCCTCGTCCATATCATCGGAGTAATGTATATCGATGTCATTTAACTCGGAAAGATACTTCTTATAAATGGGCGACGCAGCTTCGGTGAATTTCGGGGAGAGAATATCACCCCAGAAATTGATACCCATCATACCGCCGTTCTGCGCCAGCGCCCTGATTTGATCATCATCGAGGTTGCGGTTGTGCGGGCTGATCGAATAGACATTGGAGTGCGAAGCGATCACCGGCTGTGAGGAAGTCTCCAGCACATCAAAAAAGGAGGCCTTCGAAATATGGGAGACATCGATAATCATTCCAAGGCGGTTCATGGTTTTAACCACCTCGCGGCCGAATTCGGAAAGCCCGGCCGGATCGTTTTCGCTGTCGGAACATGAGCGGCACCAATCCAGCGATTTGCCATGTGTCAGAGTCAGATACCGAACACCCAGTTGATGGAAATATTCCAGATTTTCAAGGCTGTTTTCAATGGCCATTCCGTTTTCTATTGCCAGAAGAGCGGCGATTCTGCCGGAAGCGATGATTTCCCTGGCATCCGAAGCCGTCCGGCCGACAGCGATTTTGTCGGGATGTTTTTCTATTTCGCGTATCAGGCATTTTACCAGACCGTCGGTTTTGCCAAAGCGTTTTCCCTCGGGCGTAAACAGACTTATGCAGCAGGCAAAGGCCTGAAGGTCGATTCCCCCCTCCAGCAGTCGCGGGATATCAATATGATATGAGTCATGGCGCTCCGAGAAATCATAACCGCGATTCATTTGCAGAATGGTATCACAATGCAGATCGGCAACCAGCGAATCTTTATGTATTTGGAAAAAATCCATTTTCACTTTTCCAATTTTTAAGTTGGTTTTGAGGAATATAGTCTTGCCACCAGGAGGATCACAGATATATTTTACATTTATATGTATCAGCGCAAAAGATTAAAAAAGTCTCCGCGATTCAATCCGCCGCGGGGCACTGTGCTGGAGAGGCACCGCCGTTTTGAGCCAAAAATAGCCACCAAATCGGGAATCAATGTCCGCTCGAAGTATGAGAAAAAATGTGCCGATTTCCTGTTCGAAAACAATATTGAATTTCAATATGAGCCTCTGATTCTGCTGGCTGGAAAGCAGTACCGCCCCGACTTCTACCTTCCCAGTCAAAATGTCTTTCTTGAAATCTGTGGATATAACCATATGCCTTTCTATGTTGACCGAACATCCTTCAAAAAGCAGCTTTACGACAAGCATAACCTTAAAGCTATCTTCATATATTTCAATGGAAAAGGCCGCCTCGAAGAGGAATTGAAAAAATCGCTGGCCGCCCATGGATTTGAGTTATAATGGCCTTGAAACTGTTCGTTTTTTCAACACCCTTGAACCGATTTGTCGTTTTTTCTTAAAATTGATGCCAATATCTTTATATCCACTCTGATTTTCCGAAAATACAATGTATAAGTCCATTCCGTTCTTATAAATAACCGGAGGAGTAATGCGGCTGGACACCATCCTTATTGATGATCAACTTGTATTGGAGCAGCAGGTCGAGGAAGCCCGGGAATATCAGACAAAATACGGCGGCCGTCTGGAAACACACCTCTATCGATTCGGGTACGCCGATGAAGCTATCCTCCTGAAAGCTCTTTCTCGACAATTCAATTGCCCCGGAGTAACCCTTGTAAATCGCCGGATAGCGGACGAAATACTGAACATGCTTATGCCGGAAATTGCACTTACATATATAATACTGCCGTTCGATTTTGATCCGGCTCACAAAAAACTGATGATTGCCTGTGAAAGGCCGCCGGAGACACAGCTGACGGATAAGCTTTCATCCATGTACCCCGAGAAAAAATTCGAGTTTTACCTTGCTCTCGGACCTGTCCTGAAAACAGCGATCATTAATTTTTACCGATCATCACTGGCTTCTCAAATATCGGAGACCGGTCCCGACCAGACGAATATCGCTCGCGGTGAAGAATGCGGCCATGATGCATCAAAAAAGCTCGATAAACATTCCCGTTTGTTGATATGCAATGACAATCATATGGACATCGCCCATCTTGAGCATTCGCTTAATGATAATAACTTTGAGTATAAGCAGGCATATTCGATTTCCGAATTCGCCGATATATATGAACAATTCCGTCCCAATATTTTGCTACTAATAAAGAATGGTAATGCAGCGGATATCACGGAACATCTCGGAGGCATAATTTCACGGGGTGTGTCAATCGAGCAAATCCCCACTCTTCTTTTGACCGACAGACAAATGGTTGACAGCATGATGCATACGCTCAATACCGGAATTGAAGATGTCATCGCCATGGATGCCCGTGATACCATAATCCTCAAACTCAATCGATTACGGACACGTCTTGATATCGAGAGGAAGCGCCGGTTGAGCGTGATTCAGGACCTGGGAACACATGGGACGCTCGAAGACATGAACGTGATCGATATTATACAGGCAATGGGCCCGAGTGAAAAAACGGCCCGCATAAGTATCACCGGCTGCGGTAAACACCTGACCATTTTTCTCGACCGCGGTAATATTATTTATGCAGAATGCGAGGACAAAACCGGTCCTGAAGCCGTCTATTTGGCCATTCCGTGGGATAGGGGAATATGGAGCGTCGATCCGATAGGCCCGGAAGAACTTCCGGAACCCAATAACTTCCAGAGCAATGAATCAATATTGCTCGAAGGTTGCTACCAACTCGATGAAGCCAATCGAGACAATCAGTTTGAATGTAATTTTTTGGAATAAATCCGAATCGGATATAATTCTATAGTGATGGGGCCGGGTTCCGGGGCGAACCGACATCAGTGGGCGATTCGGCATTTCAATACAAATTTCACTCGAATGTCGCGTCGCCTGTGAATGACAACATACCTGGAATCTGCCCCTTTATTTTAAAAGTCACTTTCTGCCTGACTATTCTCTGATATCAATGATTTTAGATTTCTCCCAGAGATCACCAAGAACGATGGCTGCCTCGCGATCGGCATCGACAAGAGTGTCTTCATGAAAAAGTACCAGGTAACCTCCGCCGATAGGGAATATTGCCGAGGGACCCGTAGTTCCGATCGGCCCGAAATGACCCGCGCCGGAATGGATGATCACCGGGATTTCTTTGGAGCGCAAAGCTTCTTCCAGCAGGTCGGCATATTGCAGAGATGTCAGGACGGCCACCGGTACCCATCCTTCGGCTTCTTTGTCGCCGGATTCACTTTCCACCTCATCGCGTTCTTTATCATTCTCCGGCAAAAGAACATCGACCAGCGGTTCCTCGCAATCCGGGCAGACCAGAATTTCAGGTCTATATTCATACCGGCATTTGGGACAGTACGGCATAAAGTCTCCTTCGTCGATTCAGGCCGTTTATAGCAATATACTTTTTTAGCCGGCAATTATTCAATAAATAAAAGCGTAACCAGACATTTGCATTTAATCGGGCAGTATAACATACCAGCCCCGCCATGTTGATATTAATTCCGATTTCAGGCGACGAAGTTTCCCCGCGCCCGGTTCTAATGTTATAAAAAAGCAGGGGACCGGTTTTAACCGGTCCCCTTTATCCCTCCCCCGCTGGCTTCTCAATGTTGGCATGAGAAGCGTTG
>JBFMFJ010000255.1:0-5603 GCA_040752235.1 Candidatus Zixiibacteriota bacterium
CATTATATCGGCATCTCCCCTCTGAATGATTTTAAAAGCATCCAGAATGGCATGCGATGCCGAGGAACAGGCCGAGACGGTGGCATAGTTGGGCCCCCTGAAACCAAACCGCATGGCCACCAGTCCGGCGCACATATCAATAATCATCATCGGAATGAAGAATGGCGACACGCGGCCCGGCCCCGAAGTCAGAAGAGCTTCATGCTGCTTTTCAAAAGTCCCGATACCGCCGATACCGGAGGCGATAATGACTCCGGCCCGGAAAGGATCGACACTTTCGGGTTTGATACCGCTGTCATCGACAGCCATCTGTGCCGCCGCAACCGCATATTGTTCCGACAGATCCATCCGGCGCACTTCCTTTTTATCAAGGAAGGCGTCCGGATTAAAGCCCATAACCTGAGCCGCGATCTTGGTGGGGTAATCGGTGACATCAAACCGGTCAACCTTATCAATGCCGCATTCGCCGCTGACAAGAGCCTTCCAGTAACTGTCAAGAGTACACCCCAGCGGCGTAACCACTCCCATTCCGGTTATAACGGTTCTCACATGTTCCATTTAGTTCAGCTTTAAAAGAAAATATTAGACATGCTCTTGAATATATTTAATGGCGTCGCCAACCGAGGTTATCTTTTCCGCATCTTCATCCGGGATTTCCAGCGAAAATTCCTCTTCAAGAGCCATTACCAGTTCCATGGTATCCAGTGAATCAGCGCTAAGATCATCAATAAACTTGGCCGACTCGGTTACCTGCGAGGCATCCACGCCTAACTGCTCGACAATAATGTCCTTCACTTTCTGTTCGATTTCTGCTGACATTTAGACTCTCCTTAAGTTTATTTAAATGCCAAAATTGATTTCAAGTTTAACACATTAACAACCCGCCGTCAACACTTAAGACATGGCCCGTGATATAGGAGGCTTCATCTGAGGCCAGAAAGGCCGCGGCCGAAGCCACATCCTGCGGCTGCCCAAAGAGTTTGAGCGGAATATTTTGCATATAAGATTCCCGGACTGCCTCCGGAAGGCTTTTTGTCATGTCGGTTTCGATGAAACCGGGAGCTATGGCATTGACCGTGATTCCCCGCGGCGCCAGTTCCCTGGCCGCTGATTTGGTCAGACCGATCAAACCCGCCTTGCTCGCAGAATAATTGGCCTGTCCGACATTCCCCATTAGCCCCACGACCGACGAAATATTGATAATACGACCGTAACGCTGCTTCATCATAACCTTGCCGGCGGCCTGGGTCACCAGGAAGGCCCCCTTGAGATTGACATTGATGACTTTATCCCAGAATTCCTCGGACATCCGGACCAGTAAGGTATCTTTGGTTATGCCGGCGTTATTGACAACTATATCAAGTCTTTCATATTTGCCAATGATAGCATCGATCATATTTTTAACATCATCCGCGCTGGTCACATCGGCCCGAATGGCAAAGGCCTCATAACCCTTTTCCTTGAATTCCTTAACCGTTTCCTCGGTCTGCTCCATGAGGACGTCAGAAATCACCACCGTCGCCCCCAGCGTGGCCAGCTTCTCGGCGATGGCTTTTCCCAAACCCCGGGCGGATCCGGTTATAAGTGCGACTTTACCTTTAAAATCCATTTTTCTTTCTACTCCACTCGGATGGCGTCACACTTTTCGATATCATCGAGAGTGTCGATATTAATTATCTGAGCATCGCTCAATTCGCGTTTAAACAAGCCCGAAAGGACTTTTCCGGGACCGATTTCGAAAACGGCATCAACGCCTTCGGTCTTTTTGTACTGCATGGTCTGATACCACCTGACCGGACTGGTGATTTGATCGACCAGGAGTTCTTTCAACTTTTCCGGATTATTCTCGGCCCGGCCGGTGACGTTGGGAATAATATCCATACTGGGTGCCTTGAATTGCAGCCCGGCGAGATATTCCTGCATACCGTCTTTGGCCGGCTCCATCAGGGGAGAATGAAAGGCCCCGCCCACTTCAAGCATGATGGCCCTCTTGGCGCCTTTTTCCTTGCACAGCCGACAGGCTTCCTCGACGCCTTCAACCGCACCGGAAATAACAATCTGGTTGGCCGAATTGAAATTGGCCGGAACGACAACCCCTTTTGCCGACGCCATCTGACAGCATTCGGTGATGGTATTTTCATCAAGCCCCATGATCGCCGCCATCGTTCCCTTATTGCGGCGGCAGGCTTCCTCCATCAAGGCCGATCGTTTTACGACCGCGCGAATGGCATCTTCCGGCGATAATACACCGGCAAGCGCCAGTGAACCATATTCGCCGAGAGAATGTCCCGCGGTTAATGATGGCCGGGGAAGCCGTTCCCCGAGAATAGTCAGAATCGCCAGAGAATGCAGCAATATGGCGGGCTGGGTGAAACGGGTTTCTTTCAACTTTTCTGCCGGACCGTTGAATGACAGGTCGGCGATATCTACTCCGATTTCATCGGATGCGATTTCATACAATCTGCGGACGGCTGCGTCTGTTTCGTACAGGTCCTTTCCCATACCGACATATTGCGACGCCTGCCCCGGAAAAACGACTGAGACTTTTTCCATATTTATCCCTTACCATTTGACAAGAGCTGCAGCCCAGGTCAATCCCCCGCCGAAAGCAGCCATCAATATGATATCATTCCTTTTAATACGACCTGTTCTGACGGCTTCATCGAGGGCGATGGGCACGGAGGCGGATGAGGTGTTGCCGTATTTTTCTATATTCAGAAAGACTTTTTCCTCCGGAATGCCCAGTCTCTGCGCCGTTGATTTGAGAATCCTGATATTGGCCTGATGCGGCACCATAATGGTAACGTCATCGGGAGTCAGGTTGGCATCGGCGATCACCCTATTCGAAGCATCGGCCATCTGCCGCACGGCATGTTTCATGACCCTGCTGCCGTCCATCAGAATATCAAAATGATGTCCGTTCAATGAATTTATTTTATGAGCCGGCGAATCGGAACCGCCGTCGGGAATCCATAGCAATTCGGCATAGCGGCCGTCTGATTTTATAAAGGTTGACAATATGCCGCTGTCATCATCGGATGGTTCCACAATAGCCGCTCCGGCGCCGTCACCGAAGAGAACGCAGGTGCTTCGGTCGGAATAATCGGTTATCGATGAAAGTTTCTCCGAGCCTATAACCATAATCTTTTTGTACTGACCGCTTTTGATATAGGCATCGGCCATGGATAGACCATGCAGGAATCCGGCGCAGGCCGCCACGATATCAAGAGCCGCGGCATTGACCAGACCGAGTTTTTCCTGGACCAGGCAGGCCGTCGAGGGAAGTCTTTTATCCGGTGTAACCGTTCCGATGAGCAGCAAATCGATCTCTTCAGGCGCCGCACCCGCCATTTCAAGCGCTTTGCGGCCCGCTCCTGATGCCATGTCGGAATTGGATTCAGCTTCGGAGCAAACCCATCTTTCTTTTATGCCGGTCCGGGTGGTGATCCATTCATCCGACGTATCGACCATTTTTTCGAAGTCGGCATTAGTCAGAAGGCGAGACGGATGGTAGGATCCCAGTCCTGTTATTTTCGCTCTTATTTTCCTGTCCATTCTTTATTCCATTACCATTATTAAGTGCCATTTCCTTGCGAATGTTTTCGCTTATTTTATGACGGTACATATCTGCCGCCACCATTACGGCGTTTTTTATGGCCTTGGGCGAAGAGGCTCCATGACAGATAATACAAACGCCGTCAACACCAAGCAGCGGGGCACCGCCGTATTCGGAATAATCAAAAGTCTTACGAAGCCGTTTCAAAAACGGCGTCATTAAAATTGCGCCAACACGGGAGAATATATTCGTCTGCACCTGGTGCTTGATCTTCGTGGTCAAAAAACCCTCGACCGATTCGGCGAATTTGAGAATAATATTGCCGACGAAACCGTCCATCACAATAACATCCGCCTTGGCGTCAAGAATGTCGCGGCCCTCGACATTACCGATAAAATTCAGCCCCGAATTTTCGAACAAACTCCATGTCTGGAAAGTCTGTTCGTTCCCCTTGCTTTTCTCTTCGCCTATTGAGAGAAGGCCGACTTTCGGCGAAGTGCGTCCGGTCATCAGAGAGGCATAAATCGATCCCATGACGCCGAACTGATAAAGGTGCATCGGCCGGCAGTCGACATTGGCCCCGACATCCAGGGCGAGGGCCGGCTTCCCGGACACGGTCGGGAAAATCCCGACGATGGCGGGGCGGCTGACACCTTCTATTTTGCCCAGCATTACCACCGATGAGGCCATAACGGCGCCGGTATTTCCGGCGGATACAAAGGCATCGGCCCGGCCTTCTTTCTGCATCTTAAGGCCGACGGCGATCGATGAATTTCGTTTTCGAATGCCTTCGGTCGGAGCATCGCTCATGGCGACGGCATAGTCGGCGTTTTCAATCACGATATTGGCAGGCAGGTCTTTCTGCCTTCCGGTAAAATCGGTGATAACTTCTTCTTTGCCGACAAGTACCAGTTTAAGCCGGTCGCCCATTTCGCGGGCAGCCTCAACCCCGCCGAGCATTATCGACTCGGGAGAGCTGTCCGCCCCCATGACATCGAGTGCGACCGTAATTGTTTTTCTGGATTCCTGCATCCTAAAGATTATTGAGCCGAAAGTTCCTTATACTTCCTTGGGCTCGACAACCTGATCTCCTTTATAAAAGCCGCAATGGGGGCAGATATGATGCGGCAATTTCGGCTGATGACAATTCGAACAATCAACCACATTGGGAGCAGTCAATTTCCATCCGGTTCTTCTTTTTCGGCCCCGGGTTCGTGAGTGTCTTCTTTTGGGTAGTGGCATGGTTAATTCCTAAAACAATAATGGTTTATTCCAGAAGGTCCTTTAGACCTTCCCATCTTTCATCTATCTCTTCGACATCACAGTCGCAGGTTTCCTCGTTTAGATTCGTGCCGCAGTTGGCACATAAACCCTTACAATCATCATTGCACAAAGGTTTCATCGGCAGCGACAGCAGCAAGGCTTCCTTAATCAAATCATTCAAATCAACAACAGGTTCCGACACCCTAATGTTCACCACCTCGGCCGCGGAGTCAGTCGCCATAACCGCCTTGGCATCCTCGGCCTTAATTATAAAATTCATTTCACCGGCCAGTTCCGTATCGAATATTTCCAGGCATCGGGAGCATTCCTCTTCAACCGGTACCGTCACAACCCCATGGCAATAATATTCTTCCTTGACAAGCTGAATATTCAGCTTGATATTCATCAAATCCCTGAATGCAACTCCCGGTATTCCGAAATCCGCGTTATCGGCCTCGAATTCGACCGCAAAATCGGCCGGAAATGATTCAAACTCCCTCAAGTCTAAATTCATAACCTTAGAGATTAGCTAAAATGGCGCTCAAAGTCAAGCCAAAAAGCTTCCTCTGTCAGTATAGAAACAACGGTTCGCGGGAATGGTTCCGGGGATCGGACCTTTATTAGTCTTCTTTTGTCGCCAGCCTTATCCTGTTTTTGGCTCTCTCCATAGCTTTTTGGGCGCGCGGCAAATCAAAATCCCCGGCCTGGTTGGCCAATCTTTGGCGGGCCCGATCCAGAGCCTGTCGAGCCCGTTCCAAGTCTATTTCCGACACAAACTCAACTG
>JBFMFJ010000256.1:0-5599 GCA_040752235.1 Candidatus Zixiibacteriota bacterium
AGAACGCCATGCCGTATCGAGATACCGCGAACGAATCAAACAGGCCGAGGAACTCAGTCTGTATGGTCTGCGCCGTATGCTCGAGGATATCCTCATTATGGAAGAGGAGCATGAGCGCGATCTCCAGACAGCACTTGAACTATAGTTTTGACAGAATACTTTCAAAATAAAAACCGGGTGTCCCTGCCCGGTTTTTTAATGTCAACATTGAATACCTTTATTTCTTTCGCTTTAATATCGCCGCCTTATGCCCGGCGAGAGGAATATTGATGTATGACCTGCCATCTGTGTACCTCACAGGAAGCGGCGCGCCGCCGTTTAGAATATCTATCATTTCGCTTCCGGTCGGTGTCAAACTGGCATCGACCGTGATGCAGTCATGGCGCGGTGATTCATCGAGATTGAGCGCCACCAGAATTTCATCGGTATCCAGTATCCGGGAATAGGCCAGAGTGCAGTTTCCTTTTATGGGATAGCCGAATGAAATGCCATCAGTCGATATTTCTCGGAAATACTGTCTTCCGTAACGAAGAGCCGGCTGTTCCGAGCGCACTTTTGCAATGGCTGAAATCCCATTATAAATTTCATGTGCGGGATTGAAGAAATGCACCCCGGTCGTCTTAAAGGCTCCCCACTCGCTGCCGAACATGCACTCTCTGACGTACTTGTCATTATTGCCGCCGCCGTCGAAACCCTGCTCCGTCCCGTAATAAATGCATGGTACACCCTGGCTTGTCAATAAATAACCGATAGCCAGGATGGCCTGTTTTAAATGATTGTTATTGTGCATGAATCTCCGATGCGGGCGGGACATTTGGTCATGATTGTCTACAAATGTAACAAAGTACTGTCCGGAAGCGCCGTGATCGGCATATAATGTCTTGAAGCGCTCGTACCGGTCATACAGTTCGGAAAAATATTTGAATCCCTTGATCACTTCCTCAAGAATAAAGTACAGAGGGAAATCAAGACAGGCATCGAGAGATGGAAACCTTTCATTAGTGCCTTCTCTCCGGCTGTTGCGGCCGATATATTTCTGCAATATGGCGTCATCACCGACGACCTCCCCGTAAATAAAGAAATTACTCTTGCCGATTCGATGCGCATATTCCCTGACAGCATTGCAGAAAATGGCCGTTTCGCTGCTTTCCATATGTTTGACCGTATCAACCCTGAAACCATCGATATCGGCAGCACCAATCCAGTACTTATAGGACTTTATGAGCGTATCCAGAACAGCAGAATTCCTTATCTCCAGTTCCTTGAGATCACAGAAATCACCGTTGACGGCTTCATCATGGCCGGCGGAATTAAAATCCCGAATGCGCCCCAGCCTTTTGTAGCAGTGGGAATACTGCAATTCTTCCGGCCAGACGGCATCATCAATCTGCAAACCGAGAGCGGAATCCCTTTCACGCCAGCGGCCGAATGGATATGGCTCCGGCCGATAGAGAGCATCGACATCCTCCGGATATGACCAGTTGTTACCGGTGTGATTGATGATGATATCTAGTATCACATAGATGCCCTTTTGATGAGCCTTTTTGACAAGTTGCTGCAAATCAAGGAGCGTGCCGAATCTGGGATCGACTTCCAGGAAATTCTGAATGCCATAGCCGTGATAAACGGTATCATATTCCTGTCGATTCTTGAATATTGGACTAAGCCAGATAGCGGTACAGCCGAGATTTTTTATATAGTCTAATCTTCGCATGATACCCTTGAGGTTACCGCCCTGAAAATTACCGCCCGATGTATCCGGCCGGTTTTTCGGAGTCGTTTCCGGAATGTATGCGGAGATGCCATCCTGATTATTGTCGAATCGATCGACCATAAGGAAATAGATGAACTGATCGCGCCAGTCATCGGGCGATGGATGAACCGACCCGGATGGTATAAAATCCAGTTCATTTACGGATATTATTTCATCAGCCATTTATGTATCCTCCTTGCAGCGCGATATGAGAACCGGCTGCCTTTATCAGCGAATTTTGTTTTTCTTTCACGGATTTTCGAGATGTCGAGCAGGCTGACCGTAAAAAATATACGTTATTTAATTCAGTTCGGCATCAAGATTTAAAAAGAATAAAAAAAACCGGGTGTTGCCACCCGGTCCTTTTCTGCCGGAATCCCTTCCGGCACTTTGGCTGTATAGAACGAAATCAAAAAAGGCCGTTTCCGGACATGTCCGGCTTTGGCGCCCCCGTCATGCCGTCAACGTTGTTCAGCCTGTGGGCTGGTTTATTCCTCATCTCCTTCAAAGTTTTCAGTATCTTCATTATTCATATCATCGGTACCAGCAGATTCGACCTCATCATCGAGCATTTCCGAGTCGTCGGCGTATTCCCGGCCCTGGAGCTGCCGGCTTAAGAGCGCCGTCCACTCCCTTATTCTTTCATCAGTCAGATCATCCTCGTTGTCATCATCAAGAATCAAACCATAAAAATGGTCGCCCTTAACGGCATGCGATGACTCAAAATCATAACCATCAGTCGGCCATTGGCCAAAAATACGACCGCCGTTGGTATCTACCGGCCGGGCCAGTTTTCCGACCGCATCGGCGAAATTCTGCGGGTAGTTGGCCTGATCACCGAGACCGACAAAGGCTACCCGTTTACCCGAAAAATCAAGATTGGCATATTCATTGTAAGCTGCTTTCCAATCTTCGGGAAGTTCCCCGTCTTTCCATGTCGATGCCGCCATTATCAGCATGTCATATTTCATCATTTTGTTGATATTAGTCCCGGCCACATTATGCATTTCCACATCATAGCCGGCTTCCCGGAGATATTCGCTCAACTTGCCGGCAACCTCCTCCGTATGGCCGGTGTTGCTTCCATAGAAAAGCCCGATTTTTGTCATCTGATATTTCCCCAAATCTTCCAATGATTTATTGCTCGATTCCTGCATTTGCTCTGAAAGCCTACCTTAATATATATAGTTTTATACGAAGCAAACAAGAGATTTGCGACCCAAATAGTCCGGTATATTGCTCAGTCGATTCTGTGACCGGAATTACAGCCCCGCGAATTCTCTACGCAGTATTCCGGTCCATTGCCTGATTCGGCCCGCCGTAAGTTCTTTCTCACTATACTGATCCACCACCAGACCAACGAATAGACTGTCCTCGACAGCGGCCGATTTACTGAATTTATAACCCTCGGTGGGCCAGTGGCCGACAATCTGCCCGCCTCCAAGATAGACACAGTCGGCCAGTTCGGCAACGGCATCGGCAAAATGATCAGGGTAATTTAGCTGGTCTCCCAATCCCAGCAGCGCTACTCGTTTACCGGAAAAATCAAGGGACTCAAACTGGTCAAGGACTCTTTTCCAGTCTTCCTGTAATTCGCCGCCGCTCCAGGTAGGTGTGGCCAGAATAAGCAGGTCATAGTCATTCATTGGATCCAAATCGCCGTCGGCCACATTGTAACGATCAACCATAAAGCCCACGCGGCTTAGTTCTTCGGCCAGCGTCGCCACCACCCCGACCGTATTGGCAGTCGTGCTGCCGTAAAATATCCCTATTTTTGACATAGCAACTTCTTTCTTCTTAATTAGTAAAATATTGATGGAAGAGAATGGTAAAACCTTATAATCAGGTTCGTTATTGACATTGAGTTATGAAATACCATGACTTAACCAGTTTTCCCAAATATTATGCATAAATACTACGGAATACAAAAACATAATATTGGATTAATATGGTCCACTAATGCTTTTTGGATGATACTGAAAGCCCCGAAAACTCTGTATCCACAGTGTTGATGATTTAGGCCGGCACTTAGACCATAAATCTCACCCTGGTTGATGATATGGAGTAAGGTTCATCGGAAAGATATAAAGACGGACCTTTGTATGACCTTAATGCAGGAAATGATTTAAAAAACAATCGGAGAAGAAGCATTCAGGCTTCCGCTCCGATGTCGTGTAAGATTCTCCTCAATTCACATTTGTTAACAATCCCAACCTTACCATACGGGCATATTTATGTCAGTCAATTCTTATCAGATTTTAACAATGGACTGTCTAGCCCTTATATGTTTGCGCAAGGTTATTGCGCCCGTTGCCAAAAGGAAAAGAAGAATAACTGCAATTGCCCAACCTCCGCTTATTGGGATGAATCGGCTATCATTGCAGACTATGACTGCATACCTTGAACTGTCAGCTTCGGATCCGAATAAAGCGAATACTCTTGCCGTGTCCAGTACCTCCTCAGCCACATCTCCAACGATAAATTGCACTTTATAGTATTCCAGAGCAGAGAATGTATCGGCCGTGGATATTACTGGATTGGCTTCAAAACCAACCCATTTTCGGCCTTCCGGGGCAGGCGAGCACAATTGGGCCTTATCTGTGACAGAATCAACAGGAACCGCGACAACCTGTTCTCCACCATTGGTATAAATGGCCTCACCCACCGTATCCGTGAATAGGACTGAAACCGAGCTGTTATTAACATAATCGGGAACTCGAACGGCGACCTGTAAAGAAAGCATTCCGGTTTCGTTGACCTCGCTAATACCGGTAATGCATGGTATTATGACTGAACCAGTCATATAATATATGGGGGCTGGTCAGCCGTCCGGCGGCGGCGGTGGTGGCGGATCCGGACATACGGGTTTTGCCCCCAGAAGCACAAATGCGCCCAGGCAGATTGTGAGTAAAATATAGAGCAACTCCTTAGATCGTTTCATAAAAATTCTCCTTGCTTAGACACCGTCAAAATGACGTTTTGCATAAATTGATCCGATTGCGCGTCGTTGGTCTCTGTTTTCATACTATTCAGATTTTCTTGAAGGCACCTCCTTTCTTTTTCAAATAAAGAGCAATAATGACGATTCCAATTATTAGAATTAGGGCCATCAATTGAGTCACGGGAACTGGATAACCATATATGGTGGTCATTATTTGTTCCTTTTCGTAAGATCGATAGAAGTCAATAACAAAACGATCAAGGCCATAAAGAAAAAAAAGAATGCAAAATGTAAAACCATAGAAAGGCTTTATTCTATCGATATATAGCAGTACTAATGCAATGACAAATGCATCAAATGCCTGTACAAGTTGAGTGGGAACCAAAGGTTGCCCTGGAAAGGCCATTCCGGCAGGTGATGCAGTCGGAAATATTATACCTATACTATTATCAGTTGGAAGGCCATAACAGCATCCTGAGAAGAAACACCCTATCCGGCCAAAACCGAATACTATCGCAATTGAAGGTGCCAATATATCCAATGTACGCATTATATGTAATGATCTCCATTTCATGTAGGACAATGCCGTTACGGCCGACAAAATAATGGCCCCGAAGACTCCGGAACCGGTCAATCTTGCCCTTCCGAATTTGATCCAGTCGGAGCTAACCCGACTCCAATGAAAAACGGCATAGAACAACTTAGCGCCGATAATTCCTGAAATGAGGACTAAAATGAAGATGCTGCATATATCGGCGGCCCTTAGCTCATGTTTACGGCCTCTTCCAATCGCGATCAACAGAGAAATAATAAAGCCGAGTGCCAAAGGAATGGCATTTATATCAAGATAACATGGTCCTATATTAACCGGATCGGGGAACAATCCTCACCTCATGAAAAACCGT
>JBFMFJ010000257.1:0-5581 GCA_040752235.1 Candidatus Zixiibacteriota bacterium
GTGGTCGATATTACCGAACATTTCGAGCAGTGGATCGAAGCGCTTAAATGTCACAAGTCGCAATTCCTCAATCCGGAAAAATCACGTGACTATATCTGGTCGCTGGAATCGATGGCGCGCGCTTTCGGACAGCAGGCCGGATGCAAATACGGTCAGGGTTTCTATAATGTTGAGCCGATCAAAATTGTCGATTTGTTCGATCTGGTGAAGTAATACCATTCACCAGACAAAAAAAGAGGCCGGATGATAATCACCCGGCCCTTTATATTTCTGTTAACATTATCTTAAAACTGTGTCCAGCAAATCGGTTTTTGCTCTGCAAGAAACAGACGGTTGACCGTATCCAGGTATTTCATGTCCGAAATCTCGGCCAGGCCGTAATTAAGCAACGACTTGAAATCGACGCAACCCATCAGCATCGATGAAAACTCCGCGATGTCCATCTCAATGCCAACATCAAACGGACCTTTTGCCTTCAATGCCGGCCGGCCATCGGTAATATGCACTATATATTCTCCGGAGTTGCCGGGCAGGAAGCTGTCCCTTATGCCTATTTTCAGTTTGATGTTTTGTCCGTTGAAGTTGTGTTTTACCAGTATCTTGAACAGTTTTTTCATATCGATAATACGGTACATCAGGCCGACAGCCTGAATATTGCTTTCGTGATAAACCGACGCCGTAAGATTCTGTGAATTATTGCGCGGATCGAATGGAAGGAAATGGAAATTGTCATCGAGTAAATTGAAAACAACGGCGTTAATCTGGTCGGCCTGAGTATGCAGGAAGGCCATCATCTCGGACAGGGCATCGCCATTCTCGTAAATAATCTGCTCCATGATGATGTCATTGAGAATGAAATTGTCACTCCTGAGGTTTTTAAATGAAAAAACCATATAGCCGAGAACCTTGTTGCCGCTCTTATATCCGACCATTTTAAGGTTCCGTTTTTCGAAGCCGGGCAGTTCGTACTTCATCCGCTTCATCATTCCATGCGTCCTGGCGGCATAACGATTATAGCAGGCTTCCATAGCCGGGAAATCTTTATTAGTCAGGAAATGAATATGCTCGCGGGTCTTGCCGCGCGGGAGATCGGCCGGTTTGATGTAGTACCGGCTCAGCTTGGGGCCGTAACCATATCCCATCTTGCGGTAGAAATCGGGACGAAAGGGATACAATGCCGTCATACAGGCTTCCTTGTCCAGATAGTGCTGATGGAAAAACTCGATCAACTCCTTGCATACTCTTTCCTTTTTGTGGTTCAAATCGACCGCAACCAGTCCGACACCGCCGACCGGGATACAGGTCTCGAACAGGGTCATATCAAAATCGAACAGCCGCATGCCGCCGAGGAGTTCATTATTCCTGTACAGGCCGTATGAGCGGACTTTAGTGTAACCCTTTTCCAGCTTTAGAAGCCTATCGCGTATTTTTTTCTTCTCTTCCTCAGTGTCCTGCACCCCCATTCCCGGGTAGGCATTGACCACAATATCAACAAAACGGGCATAATCTTTGGCCCCTATTCTTTTTATCCGGCTCATTGTATATCTCCTCGACTAACGGCAAAATTTCCGAATTTGCAATGAATCATTGCGGTTTCATTCCTTTTATGATATAAAACTGCGTGCCGCCGCACATGTAGTACTCATTATTTTCGAGCTGTCGACGAATATCCTCACGAAGTCTTTTGATGATCGGAATCGATTTTTCGAACTCGGCGGGGTCACCACCGCCCGCCAGGAATTCCTTTTTCTGTTCCTCAAGCAGAAAGTCGAAATTCTTATCATTAAGCCAGCGGCTCTTCATGCCTTTTATGCGGTGCTGCTGCACCGGCGTTTCATAGGGCGGTTCAAGATAAAAAACCCGGTCACTCATCCTGATATCGATGTTGATCAGCCCGCCCTGCTTCATCATATGCGGTACCTTCGAGCCGATATTATTGTCGCCTTCACCCAGTTTAAGGCGTCCCCTGTACGAGATCAAATTGATTTTTATCATCAGGAGGATCTCGTCCAGATCGAACTCCGGCAGTGAGTGAAATGGCCGAGCCATCATGGCCGACAAATTATCCGGCTCGAAACAAATTACCAACCCGCCCGGTTTTGCAACACGAATCATTTCTGCCAGTGCGGCTTCGGGCCTGTCGAGATGCATCAGCAATGTCTGGCACATTACCGCGTCGGCGAAATCCTCCGGAAGAGGCAGTTTATAGGCATCGCCGCGGGTGAATTCGGCCACTCCATCGCGCGACCATTCGCGAGATGCTTCCCGAGCATCATTAATCAATTCCACTGATTGATCAACGCCGATATATTTCCCCCCCTTGCCGAAATACGGCCAGTAGGCGTATCCAAGATAGCCAAGCCCGCAGCCAACATCGATAACCGTCATGCCCGGCCTAAATTTCAGCCAGGCGCTGAATTTGTCGAGAGTGTCTTCATACCACATAAATTGGCGCTGGTGGACGAGCATCTCCCGCAAGTAATCCTTCGACCAGTCTTTTTTGTTCGTTTCCTCAGCCATGACCTTGTCCCCCATAATATATTTTATATCATTTCTTCGCAAAAGCCCTGATGGCTTTGATATCTATCCAATAAATATTATCCTGTCCGTTTTCAATCCGGTCCATGAATTCAGTGATCCTGCTGTAAGACAGCGGGGTCTCATGATGTGCAGACAGCCCGCCTCTTCGACTGGTAAAGAAAAAGTACATGCCGTCAGGCGTCACATAGGGACAGTAATCCAGAACCGGTGAATTTATGTCGCTGCCGAGATTGATGGCATCATTCCAGATTTCGGCATCGGTCTGAAAACTGATATACAGGTCGCCGCCGCCCATATCATCATCACGGCCATATGATGTGAAAATGATATAACTTTCATCCGGAGCCACAAAGGCGTTGAATTCATAGGTGTCATCTCTATTAACTGCCTGGCTCATTTTTTCAGGAATCTGATATAGGCCATCAACCAGACGACTGCGGTAAATATCTTCCGATTTTTCGTACTCGGCTGTAAAATAGATGTTGCCATTGACGGCCAGCGAGGGGTAAAATTCATCTTTTTCAGTATTGACAGGCGCTCCCAGATTAACCGGCCTGCCCCATCCGGCGCCCTCTCGCTCAACATACCAGATATCATAATCCTTTGGCTCCCCGGAATCCGACAGCGGGCGATTAGATACGAAATACAGCCGCCTGCCATCGTGCGAAAAGGCCGGTTCGAGATCGCTGTATTTTCCCGAAAATGAGGCAACCTCAGGATGTGTCCATTGACCGTTCTCCAGTTTGGTCCATATTATGGCATTCATCGGGCGAGCCGACAGCGTAAAATAAAACTCGTTGCCGTCCGGCGAAAAGGCGGCATCCCGCTCGCTGAACCGGGTCGATACAAAATCCGGGGCAAAAACCTTAATTGTCTGCTGCGGAAAGGTCTGTCCGAGGTATTTCCCTGTCAATGCCGGGGAATCATCGTCGGCTTTGCGTATACATCCTGCCGAGAGAAACATAAGAAAAAAAATAACAGCAATCACTGTCGACCTGTAAACGAACATTACAACCTCCATTATTACCATCTGCCGAAAGACTACTATAATATATTACCAGGCAGTCTTTCGGGACACAAGCAAAAAAGCCAAAAGGTATAAAATCGCCCCAAGAAGCATGGCCACATTGAATCCCCAGGAAAAGGCGACCAAAACAATCAGGGTTGATCCCAGGACCGAAGCGGCGCCATTGACGGCAAAGCCCCAGTCTATCAGTTCCTTGACTCTCAATGTTCCTTTAGGGAACGGCATCCCCATAAAGAAGCCGAGCGGGCAAATGAGGAGTACCGTAATAAGAATCCGGGGAAGAATTGTCAGGTGATCCAGCTGATAAAACAGGTTTTTGAAGATGAATATATCGAGAAGAATCCATATGAATATTCCGATAAAGGGAACTGTATTGGGAATCCTATCCGCAAAACGACTTCCAATGCCGGAACAAACCAAAAGCGTTAGCAGGATAGCGACAATGCTGTAAAACGACGGCCCGATAAACAAAGCATACTTCTGAATCAAAATGATTTCAACCGACATAAAGGCCATTCCGATCAGGAAGAAATAGAGCCAGGGCGCGGCCCGCAATTTGGAACCGGCTTTGAAATAAGGGATCAGATTCGAAGGAATAATAATGGCGATGACGATCAGCAAAATGATGCCGATGATTATCTTCGAAAGAGGGAAGCCAAAGAACTCATACGGCAGAATCTTCTCGAGATTCTCGCGAGTGAAGTTTTTCCATAAACCCATCTGGGCAACGAAAGGCTTATTATCGGTGCTCGGTGAAATATCGATAACCTCCGAGTCGGCCTCGTTTTCCCAGCCGTTTATGACAATTCTGTTGATCAGATTGTCCTTAATGGAATCGGGTGCCGGATAAAGAAGATGAAGGTATTCGTACACTTCCGGCGTCATTTCGCCGAAGGCATTGTTGCGGATTTCATCGGTCAGCGGTTGTTTTGACAGAAGAATGATGTTGCGCCGCATTTGAGGAAGATCATAAACCGCGAAATGTGCCGTGACATCTTCAACACCCTGTCTTTTTAAAGCATTCATGGCCTCACCCACCAGCCTCGGCATATAGAACTGGTGTTCCATCATCATAAAGCCGCTGTCGGAAAGTACTCTCCAGTAATCCTCGAAAGCCTCGGTGGTGAAAAGGTAATTCTCGGCCAGGGCAAAGGCGCCCGAAGCCAGAGCCGCCCAGGTATTGGAACTGAGCGAATAAATAACATCGAATTTATTTTCGAAACGCTGAATATAGGCGCGGGCGTCTTCGGTGGCGACTATCACGCGGGGATCATCATAAATATGCCCTGAGTACTCGGCCAGCTCGCCGGTGAGCATCATCTGATTGATGTGCGGGTTGACTTCGACCGCATGGATCTCGGTCGCTCCGTACTGCAACGCCTGCAATACATCGACACCGCCGCCCGATCCCAGTGATAAAAAGGTGCAGGAATCGAAACGCTTTATGAGATTGCCGACATCGATGCCGAACTGGAAAAGCTCCGAATCCGGTTTGTTCCAGTTGCCGTCGAACGGATAAACCGGTGAGTTGGCAACATTGTCGATATTGATACCGCGATAACCGGAAGGGTAATCATAGACTTTGATTTTCGACATGGCATCCCAGTGTTTATAGACGATCGGGGCCTGTTCCTTGCGTTCCATCGCCAGCAGCCCCTCGGAGTAGGATGTCATAAATACGGCCCCGGCTGCCAATAGTAACGGAAGCAGCTTTAGCCATTTTCTGATTGCCATAAGTGAAGCCAGAAGAATCGGCAGGGCGCACAGGAAGGTGGCTGCAGGCGTCCCCCATAAATTCATGGTCAGTACTGCCAGGGCGACGCCAATACCGGCGCCGACCAGGTCAGCCATATACATTGTTGGCATTTCATAGTGATATTTCTTAAACAGGATCGCCAGCCCGATACCGCCAAAATAAAATGATGAACTTAACAGGGCGATCGTTAAGACCAGCTTGCCGACCATGGCCCAGCTGTTGAATAATTCCGAAAAATGCAGGCCCAGTTTGAATAC
>JBFMFJ010000258.1:0-5541 GCA_040752235.1 Candidatus Zixiibacteriota bacterium
GGGACCGATTCCCACCTTGACGCAATCCGCGCCGGAATCGATCAAAGCCTGGGCCCCTTCCTGTGTCGCCACGTTACCGGCCATAACCGGAACCTTGGGGAATTTGTTCTTCAAAAATTCAACTGTTTTAAGAACTCCGACCGAATGCCCGTGTGAGGAATCGACCGCGAGAATATCGACACCGGCCTTGATCATAAGCTCGGCTCTGGTCTCTATATCCTTCGAAACGCCGATGGCACCGCCGACCCGAAGCCGGCCCCGCCGGTCCTTGCAGGCATTGGGATACTGGATTTTTTTCATTATATCTTTAACGGTAATCATCCCCTTGAGATGATTCTCCTCATCGACAATCAGCAATTTCTCGATGCGATTTTTATGTAATAATTCCTGCGCCGTGTCCAGATCGGTTCCCTCGTGAGCCGTTATGAGGTTCTTGCAGGTCATAACATCCTTGATAAGAGTGTCCATATCCTTATGAAAGCGCAGGTCGCGGTTGGTTATTATACCCACCAGCTTGCCGTCCTGTGTTATCGGCACGCCGGAAATCGCGAATTGCCTCATGACACTCAACGCTTCGCCGATCGGTTTATCGGGCGGCAGCGTAATAGGATCGACAATCATGCCGGATTCCGAACGTTTGACTTTATCGACTTCCGCGGCCTGGCGTTCGGGCGAAAGATTTTTGTGAATTATACCGATTCCCCCCTGCCGGGCAATGGCGATACTCATACGATATTCCGTAACCGTATCCATGGCGGCGGAAATTATGGGAATATTCAATTTTATTCGTTCTGTCAGAACGGTTGAAATATCGACATCCTTTGGAAGAACGTCGGAGCGCGACGGCATCAGCAGGACATCATCAAAAGTAAGTCCCTCATTGGGGAAGAACTCGGCCATTATTCACTCTCTCCTTCGTGCCATATAAGCATGCGGCCGCAGTTATCGCAGGTGATAATCTGGTCGCCGCGTTTAATCTCCTGTATTCGGTGCGGCGGTAAAGCCTTATAGCAGGCGCCGCAGGCCCGCTTTTTCACGGCGACGACAACATCGCCGCCCCGATTCTTGCGAACCCGTTCATATACCGACATTGTCCGTTTCGGCACCTGGATCCCAATCCGCAGTCGTTCATCTTCCTTGATGCTGATTTTCGTGCCGACCGAATCCATTTTTTCCTTAAGAATTGCCAGTTGTTTTTCATTCTGATCTGCGATTTCGGTTGATTTTTGGCGATAATCTTCGATTCCGTTGTTCAATTTCTCGACCTTCTCGATCAATTCCAGAACCTGTGTTTCCCGTTCGCTGATCGCCTCTTTGACATTGTCTATTTGGGAAATAAGAGCGTCATATTCTTTATTAGTCTTGATAGACATCATCTGCCCTTGCAGCTTTTTTAATTCTTCCTGTTTTACACTGATTTCAAGTTCCAGGCTTTTTTGCATTACCTGGGATTCGGAAAGCTCTTTCTCCGTCTTCTGGAATAACTCCTGGGCTTCTTTTATTTCCCTTTTGAGATTTTCCATCATATCGGGGATATATTCTTTAGAGCGTTCCAATTCTCCAAGGTCATAGTCAATAACCTGCAACTTTAAAAGCAACTCAATATCGCTTAGCATCGCGCGCTCCTTACTTGAACCAACAGACATAACAAAAAAAGCGCAGTCTTGAATCTACATCCAAGACTGCGCCCTATTTTCCTTTACCGTTTTTGAGGGGCCCAGTTTTATTTCATCACTTCTCTGGTTTGCCGGGCAACCGGCGATGAAAACGGCCATCTCCATAATCTTTATCAATTGGGCAATACTGGATTCGAACCAGTGGCCTCTCGGATGTGAACCGAACGCTCTAACCAACTGAGCTAATTGCCCGTTAAAATCCTCAAATTGTCAAATATCATCTGGGCCCACCAGGACTCGAACCTGGGACCCGCTGATTATGAGTCAGCTGCTCTAACCAACTGAGCTATGGGCCCGCAATAGTAAACCTTAATAATAATATACATATCACAGGCCGTCAAGCTAATATTATTAACAAATTTATCATGGAGCGGTTCCGAAAAATAGCCGACAAATCCGGCGAGAATTGCCCCTGTCCTAAATATGAAATTCGACAATATCACCGTCATTTAATTGATAACTGCTTTTAACCCGTTGCCCCTCGAATTTACCCTGTCCCCAGACTCTGGCAAACTGGAGCTTGCGCGCAAAATCCTTATGCAGGATGATGGCGGCTTCTTCCACCGTGCCGCCAACGGGAAGAATTATGGGATCGCTGAAATCGGGATCATGACCCACCCGCTTCGTATATACGCGAATGACACCCAACGAGTTAAATAAATTCTTTTTGAAATTGAAGATGATTTCATCGTCAAGAATCGATGAAGGTATCACATTGAACTCAGGATACAGGTTTCTCAAACACTCCAATCCGGTCTGTCCGCCTTCTTCAAGATATTTATGCGCCGCCAAAATGGTTTTTTTGTAATAAAAGCGGGGATCATCAATCTTTTCAGGGATCTTTGCGGACAGAATTATCCTCTTCTCCTCCAAACGCTTAAACACACAATCCACTCTTCCTTCAAAGCCGGGCGTGGCAACATCAACAACGACCACAACAAGATCGGCCTGGCGAACCAGATTAGGAACAAAATTCTCCAGGTAATCGGGCGCAATGGGGGGAGTATCGATTAATTGAAGCTGAACCGATTCATACTCGGTCATTCCGGCCAACGGCGTCCGCGTGGTGTAGGGATAATCGCCTATCAGGGGCTTCGCCCCTGTCAGGGCATCGAGTATGGTCGATTTGCCTGAATTCGGCGGACCTATCAGGACAATTTGCGCGGCCCCCTCTTTGTCAATATGATCATATGATTCAACCGTCCGGGCCCCATGCTTTTTCTGGTTCCCTTCAAGCTGCAGTTTGAGTTTGGCAATTTTGGCTTTCAGATCGGCCTGGAGTTTATCCGTCCCCTTATGCTTGGGCATCATGGCCAGCAGTTCCTGGGCCAGGCGCAATTTTTCCCGCGGATCCCTTTCGGCTTTGTATTCGCGCTCCAGTTCGTAGTACTGCGGCGGAAGATTCGCAGGCATAAATCACCTCCATTTAATCTTAAGAAAATCCGCGAAAAAATCAAGCAAAATCATAAAATGGAGTAATCGGGACAATGTCAAAATTGAAATACTTCCATTATGACTGAGCATATTAAATCGGGTTCGGATTTCAACAGTGTCAGATATTTTATTTACCCGCTTGTGCGTATTTTGAAAATTCCATTTTCCATAATATTTCATTGGTTATCTATATTCTCTTGACAAACTCTGGCAGGGGGCCTATATTGCTGACGTTAGGGATATAGTCAAAATTTTTCAAGAATAAGCATCATCCCATCATAATCAACCAGTCACCTTTGCCAGGACATTGTCATGCAATATCTTTTGTATTGCGTCTATTTTATTCGTCCGCCGCCATAGGCATTTCCCGAGGCAACACCTGCATTTATACACTTACCAACCATATTTCATGGAGGAAATAATCATGCGATATTCCACATTTAAAGTCTTTCCAATCATATTTTGTCTGCTCACCATTGCCGTCGCCGGCGGAATAAACGCCGCCACGATGGATGTTATCGAGGATAGTCTCAAATTTTCATTTGTCTGTAACCAGGCATATCTTCTGCCCGGATCGTCCGAGATTTCTGGAGATACTATGGCCACGGTTCAATTTAAGATGCAATTTCTCACTCAATCGGCCCCGGCCGGAACGGTAAATCAGGTTGATTTCTATTTCACCTGGGACACGACCAAATGGTACTACAATGGCGCCGAGGTCGAAGATGCCAACTGGACCGGCGATGTGGACAGTATGGGCAACTGGAGCACCGGTTCGGCGCACCTGAAACTGACCGGCAGTTGCACGCCGTCAACCATCAGCAAGACCTTGGTTTACATGTATTTCGTGCCGAAATGCCAGCATTCCGGCTATGTTGGCGGCGAAACATACGTTTATTTTGACCAGGGCGAGGATAACGGCGCTCTGGTGGTTAACGGAGGCAGCTCTGATTGGTACGCAACAAGCTCCTATGTAAATACATTCATGATGATATCCGCCTATATAACCTTATTCTACATCGATCATTATGACTCCGCTGAGGCGCTTATGGGCGATTATGTTACGGTCCCTGTTTATATCCGGCAGCATACCTTCCCCCACAGACTGTACACGATCGAGCATCAGATCAGCTACGATACAACGAAACTCCAGTTCATAGATGCCTATCCCAATGATGCGGCTTTCCAGAGCGGCAAAGGCACATTGGACCACAGCGGCAGCGGTCCGGTCGAAATATCCGTCCAGGACAGCGCCAACGGTTTCATAATAAGGCCAAGTGATACCTACCAATATGTCAAGATTTATGATCTGGAATTCAGGGTTCTGGGTTTTGAAGGGGGTCCCGGCGACTCCGCTGTCGTGGCCTTTGTTGACAGCACCATGGTTCATACGCCCTGGACCAAGTGGAATGAGGGCGGCGGTGGCGGCTGTGAGGCTCTTGATACCACGGTATATTTCATTCCTTATGACGGAGATGTCAAAATTCCGGAATATACCGCAGCCATGATTTTAAGCCCGGTTACAGGTAATTATAAAAAGGGAGACGGATATATCGATTTCCTGTGCAGTATCCAAAATAACTTCCCCGCCGGAGATTATTCCAGTTCCAACGGCAACGGCGGTATCGGGACGCTGTTTGATATGCCCGCCTTTATGGGAATGGATGCGCTCGCCGATTCCAACGGGCTGGATTTCGTCGGCCAGACTTATATAAACGGCGATCGGTTGTTCTATGCCAATCAGCAGTACAACACGAGCCCCTATGTCAACTATATCAAATCTGACGGCCAGTATAGCAATATGTACAAGGTGACATTCACCTTTAATGACAATAACTATACGCCGGATTATGATGATCGGACGGTCACGGTTCCGTGGAGAGCCAGCGGCAATAACTGGATGACATTCGTCGAGGACACGACCGGATATGCCACCCTCGATCTCGATGATATCAACGACTCCACCGTTGCCTTCAATGTTCACATGGGCCGGTATTATGCTCCTTATTCATCGGATGAGGACGTCACGGTCAGCCAGCCGCTTTACATCAGTTCCACCTTCGACATCGGGGAATTCTCGGTCAATGTCGAGGTCGCCGGCGACTGCCGAATCACCGGGGTAACGCCGGTGGACGGCGTCGAATATTCAACCGTAAGCTCCAAGGAGGTCCGGATATACTATGATAGTACGGCCAAATTCTGCGACGCCTATGATGACAGCCTGATTCTGATAGCCACTGTTCACTATCGGGTCGATTGCACCGGCATATTGAAATCGACCTCCGACGGCGGCGGTGGCGGCGGGACGGTCCAGTATGTAACCGGAACGGTCAGCTTCGATGATGAAGTCATTGAAGAATATCAGGGTGATGAGCAGTTTGTCTGTTCCGAACCCAATAATGTCCGCGGGAAATGTTTTTATATTCTTATT
>JBFMFJ010000259.1:0-5533 GCA_040752235.1 Candidatus Zixiibacteriota bacterium
GAGGCGGCCGATTCTGTCGGCGTTCCCGCTTACAAAGGCCTCCACATTCTTTATCGTTTCATCCGACATCCGCCCCTTTTTATTTCCCTCGAAACAGTATTCGCAGGCCATATTGCAGGCCATAGTCGGGGCAATGACAAATCCAAGAGCGGCATTTCCATATCTGGCGAAATTATGAAGGAATTTCAATTCCTCGCGCTGACTGTAATGATCGGGGTGGACAAATCCGGCATATTCCATTTGCCTGATGATTTCCTGTTCTTTCGGATTTAATTCAGGATCCGGTGCGGCTTTCAATTTCTCTACCACCTTTTCATAGACTTCTCGATTTTCGCGATCCAGCAATGCAACAGCGCCGGTAAAAGCATTGTAGACTATAAAATATTGATCCCCCCAGGACTGTATATGATTATATCGGGATAAAATAGCCATTTCATTCAATGCCGTTTTGATCTTCCATCAATCGGCAGGGAAAGGGATTACCCCTTTCCCATGCCATTCAATTTCTGCAGTGGGGATTAGATCTCGATGCCATACATCGGATAGAATACACCCTTGCATCTGTTTGTGCAAGCACTCAGTGTGGGCTTGTCCGGATCGACCAAGAACAGCATTGTCTCACCTCCTCAGATGGGGTCAAAAGGTTGAGTGGTAGATAAAATGCATGTGCCATCCAACATCAATGACACTTTTTTGACAAAATATTAAATATCAAAAAACTGTTGGTTAAAAGTCGGCGGTTACCTCGAAGTCTAATAGTTATTTTAGCGCTGCAAAATCAGGGACAGAAAAAAGATAGCAATACAATATCAGGGCAGTCTAAAAAGATGCTATCTCTCACCAATCCATCGTAGTTTTTAAATTATAATATACGATCTTCCATGTCAAGTATAATCTGCCGGCCGAAGCCCGGGAATCCGCGTTTTTGGCCTTCCTGCAGCCGTTTATCCCCAAGTTTTGGATTCTGAAGATGGAAAAAATGCCTGACTCAATTCAACTTATAAACACAGCAACTCCCGCTGAAGTCAGGTATGAGTAAAAGGTTGTTTTTACGGTCTATCGAGATATCGGCCGGTGATTTCATACCAGTAAGTACAGTTTCCAGGAGTCTATCGTGCAGGTTATATCTGTAAATTGCTCCTTTGCGATAATCGGAAAAATACAGGCGGCCGAGCTTATCAATATCGATTCCGTCCAGTTGAAGAAAATTACTATCGGTCAAAATATCCTGTACCATACCGTCGGCTGCAATCTTCGCAATCCGCGGTGGACTCCAGCAGGCGGCAAGGAGAAAGTCCCCTTCCGTCCAGAGAAGCCCGTTGGGTGCTTCAAGTGAAGCAAGTACGGAAATTGCCCCGGCCCGATTGATTTTAAAAATCCGATCTGTGAACATATCGGATACGTACAGATTCCCGATCGTATCAGCGGCAATATCATTCAGGAATTCCGGATTGAATGCGGAAAAATCAATCAGTGGTAATGGTTGACCGGTATATGCATCAAATGTCCGGACCACATTAATATCGGTGACATACAAAACGGAATCGAAAACAGCCAGCCCCTTCGGGGCATTCAATAAAATCTGATCCGACCGGCCGTCTATGAAATAATTGTCAATTAATTTGAAGTTGCTGTCCAGCTTGATAATATAACCATTATCATCTGCAACCAGAGGATCGCCATTGATATTCGATATGAAATAGCTTTTGCAGATTTCATCAAAAATGAAGCTCTCCGGGACGGCGAATCTGACGACCTTTCCGAAACAGTCCTTTTTCAGTGGAATTAAGCCGAATTCCTGTTTCGGCTTTTCCTGCGAATCCGAGGAGCAGCCGGCTGCAAAGACAATAATTATCGCCCCAAAAAGCAGGCCGGCCAATAGGATAAATATCTTTCCGCGCCGATACATCATTTTCAGTCTTCTCTCTCCGTTTTTGCCGCTCTGCCATGGCAGCAGGTTTCTTTACCAGATAAGAGAATTTATGAGACAGCGCAACAATTTTTTGGCCGGCCAGGATGAATAATATTACAACAACTCTTTTAATTCTATCTTGATCCTCTTCTCAACGCCATTTCGCTCAATCATTAGATCATATGTGGTACCGGCATCCGCTTTGAACAAATCGGCCACGGCGAAATATCCCCCGAAGGACTTCATTTCGATATTATTAATCGACTTGATAATATCGCCTTTCATAAGGCCGGCTTTCTGTGCCGGAGTCCCGGCCGGGGCGTTGCGGACTTCATATTGCCCCTTCTCATTCAACCATAATTGACAGCCGGCTTTATCCTCCGGGAATTCCCGGTCGAAGCTCTTTCCCTTTTCGATAAAAATCCGCTGGTTCTTATAATCAAGATACAACACAAAATGACGGAATAAGGTATTGCCAAGATTTCCCATCTGCTCCTTGGAACTGAAGGCCCCCTTGGTCTCGGTAACCCCGATATCGATTATCGGCTTTTGAAGAACAAATCCGCCGAATTCGATACTGTCAAAACGAAGCATTCTCTCCGCGAATTCACCGCCAGCGCCCATGCCGATCCGTTCAATACCCGGACGGTCCATTAAACCATTCGCCACTGCATAGGCATAATGAATGTTTGACGTACCTGCCCCCAGGTCCATGGTGCATTGACCTGTGTACTTGCCGTCTATTGTAATCGGAATATTGAACATGTTTCCGCGCAACGGGGTTTCCACCATTACACCGTTCCCGGTATAGGCAAAATTCTCGGGATCATAAAATGACAGCGTCTGGTTGTCATAGTCCACCTTAGTAACAAATCTCGACAGAAAGTCATAACCAAGAATACCGGACACGTCCAATCCGAACCTGTCAAAAAATTGAGATATTTCGATTACGGCCACCTTTTGTGAATCGAACTCGATACCTTTCAGACTGAAGGGCGGAAGAGTCGTGAAGCCGACATCAATAGTGTTACCGGCGCCCGATCCCTTCATATTACCCTTGACTTCAAGCCCCAGCTCGTCGGCATACTTTTGTGTCAGGACCGTCATTTCGGCTCCGGTGTCAAGTATCCAGAGTTTTTCCCGGCCATTGACATTAACCGGCAGGTATAAATGCTCTCCGATAAACTGGAACGGGATATCCTCGGCTTTATTGCCATTGGTGAATGTGAAATCACGAACATCCTCGGCCGGCGGTTCGAAAATTGCCGGATCAATATCCGGATTGCTTTCAAATTTCTCGATTCTTATGCTGATTTTCTGTCCGACCGGCAAAACCTCAACTTCCTGAGCAAAAGATCTTTTTATACCGTTTGCATCGCGGTAGTCGGATAAGAGGACATGGGTTTCCTCATCCGGATGTTTTTCAATCGACTTAATCAGTATAAAGTCGGCAGTATTATAATAATCGAGAGTGATATCATCGTTGATGCTGTTGCTGGTTTTGACCACATAACAGTCAACATCATTGACCTTTTCGATTCCTTCGAACGTCAGTCTGAAATTTTTGGAATCCCGATTAAGAAAATCATAATCGGCCCTGAGCTTCGAAATTTCCCGTCTTTTGAGGGCCGCTTCATCCTTGATTATCAAAAGCTTTCCGTTGCCGTCAACCACCCAGCTTTCTTCGCCGTTATCACCCGTTGTTTGCTTGAAAACCTTAAGATCAAATACCTGCCGACTGAATATCGGCGACATACTCCACTGGGTAATAGTACCCTCCAGCCCGGCCATTGAGACGGCCGCTTCATAGTAGCTTGACTTTTCCGCCTTAATTTTATCAAGCCCGCCTATCGCATCATAAAAGTTATTGACTATTTGATAGGGATCATTGAGATCAGCAGCGGCCCCGGGATTGGAACCAAACGCCACTATAACGATCACCGCTGTCAGTAATACTTGAACGATTTTCATCAATTTACTCCTGTTACTCAAAAATTCTTAATCCATCACGTTACCAAAGCAAGTCAGACAATTGAATCTACGACAACCATCTCCTAATGTTTCTAAATACAAAAAATATCTAAATCGTCAGAATTCCGTACATAAAAATACCCTCCTTCATAGAAGACTTTACTAAATCACCAAATAAAGGAGGGATACGCTTTACGCTATTTCAACCAGTTCTATTTCGAAAATAAGGATTTTCCCGGCGAGAGGATGGTTGGCATCAAGAGTCACTTTATCGCCTTCCACGGCCGTTATGGTAACATCGATAACATGGCCGTCAGGTCTTTTTATCTGCAACTGCTGCCCCACATCGGGGGTAATATCCGGGGGAAAATCGCCTTTCGATACTTCAACTGTAAGTTCCTGCCGATGATGTCCATATGCATCATCAGGAGCGATGGTCACGGTCTTTTTCCCGTTCGGTTCCATGCCGACCACGCCATTCTCGAATCCGGGGATAACATTTCCCTTGCCGATCTCAAACTCAAGGGGTGGACGGTCTTCCGAACTGTCGAAAACGGTGCCGTCTTCGAGCTTGCCTACATAATGTACCTTTACCTTGTCGCCTGCTTTTGCCTGGCTCATTCAAACCTCCAAATTATATTTAAAACAAAAGTATTCACTATAAACTCCGCTGATTATATCAGCAGAATCCGTTAAACCTGATGTGGAGAACAAGGTTAAGGGAATAATGCCTTAAACCAGCCTGAAGTCGGAGCGTTTTTCCCACTTTAACCAGAAATCATGAAATAAACAAGAGGTTTCTGATAAATTATTGAAATATTGCCATAATTCCTAAAATAGAACTACCCAGACAAAATAGACGATCATAATAATTGCTATCGCCAGCTTAACCACTGTCCCGGCAAGAAATCCGATAAGACTTCCCAATCCTGCCCTGAAGGCGGCGCGGCTTTCCCTGCCTGCAATCATCTCGAAAACGACCGCACCTATAAAAGCGCATAAGATAAAGATGAATAAGCCTGCACCCGGTATGAATAAACCGACCACGGTGCCCACCAGGGCTCCAATCATACCGGCCGTGGAACCGCCCATCTTCCTGACGCCCAACGAACCGGCCAGCCAGTCCAGCAGGACTGAGGCTGCTGTCAAAATCGCAAAAACAATAACTGTCTGTCCGCTGATAGATGCAAAATCCGTCAGAATGGCGTAAATTACAAAAGCCGTGAATATGATCGGTATACCTGGGATAATCGGCAGGACTGTCCCCGCTAAACCGAACAGCATGACAATAAGAGCAATGATGAAATATATGATCTCGTACCAGGTCATATTTATTTCTCAATCGTCAGACTCTTGTAGTATTCTGCCGGCAATCCCTTCCCTTTTACCGCAAAACCCAGATGCCGTGCCGAATGTGCCAGGCCGGATCCGGCGCCGAATAAAATCGGCGGGTACTCACCCAGATCGTCGCGCCACAATTTCTCATCCATAATTGTCAGGAGCACCTTGATAAAGGCGGCATCATGCGAAAAATAAACTCCGCGCTCGGTCATCCGAGGCCATATTGCCCTCAAACATTCTCTGGCCGACTCCGGCAGATCAACATCGGTGAAGGCCATTGCAATCGAGTCGGGCAAATTGCCAGGAGTG
>JBFMFJ010000260.1:0-5532 GCA_040752235.1 Candidatus Zixiibacteriota bacterium
TCTTTACCGGGAAATATCTGCTTTTCCTGATTATGGCGCTGGTCGGACTGGCGCTTCTTATGGGAAAATGGCTCAACCGCTGGGTGCGAATCGGCATGATGGCGGTCGCGTTTGTTCTGTTCGGGCGGGAATTGTTTTATCCGCTGCATCCGAGTCCGATGTGTGGTCTTATAAATCTGTTCATGTTCAAAGTCCTTTACGGGACATTTTTCGCCGCTTTTATCGCCCTTGTTCTGGCCATCTTTATCCCCAGCCTGATCGGCCGCAAACTGTTCTGCGGGTGGGTCTGCCCGCTCGGGGCATTACAGGATTTAGTCAATAAGATTCCGCATAAATTCAAATACAAACAGTTCAATTTCACCGCCTTCAACACGGTACGGATGAGCCTGCTGGTTTTATTCGTCCTGACTTTTTATGCCGTCAAAGACCAGGTAACGCTTCTGGCAGGTAATGTCGGCGGCGATATAACGGCTGAGATCTGGACCGCCTTTTCGGCCTTCAGCCTCTATGACTCGATCAACTTTTTCGAACTGCTGCACTGGAATATCGATGTCACCTGGATCATCATGTTCGCCATGCTGGTGATCGCCAGCCTGATATTGTACCGCCCCTTCTGCTACCTGATCTGCCCGATCGGCGCTCTGACCTGGCTGGCCGAGAAAATCGCTCCCGGACGGGTCCGTGTCGATCATGAAGCCTGCACGCTCTGTATGACCTGTGTCGAGGTTTCCCCCTGCCCGACTATCGCGCGTCTGATCAACGAAACCACGAAAGCGGCCCCGGACTGCACTTCCTGCGGCGAATGTCTCAAGTCCTGCGACCAGGACGCCATCAAGTTCGGATTCAAGAAGTAAATATTGAAATTATTATCTAAGGAAAGGTGACAAATCTGTTGTACTTATTAATCTTGTCTTTAGTTTTTCAATCGTTTTCTCTTCAAGTTCTGGCAAGACCTGAGATATATGCTTTATTATAATATCGGTGGCTTGATGACGTCTTGATTTAGATTGTTCAATATATTCATTCAATTTTTCTATTAACTCACCCTGCGACAAAGAATAATCGTTCCCTATTTCTCTAATTTTATTTCTTTCAAATTTCGCCAAAAAAGAAATTGCCCGTTCATCACACCATGTACACATTTTATCTAATGTCATTTTGATTTTTTCATTAAATCTCTCTTGGCCATATATGGATAGCCAATCTGGCGTCCCAACACGAGAATATGTATTACCTAGCAGCCATCCCAACTTTGCTTGAAATATTTCCTTAAGTTGGCCGAATCTGGCTGAAAGACATTTATCATAATGTTCTATTTTTAGTGCAATTGACAAATTCAAGAAGGCGACATATTGCTCATAAATCTTTAAATCCGGCTCTCGCTCCAGATAAAAATATTCAGGGACATTATTGTTCAATAGATTTTTTAGGAAACCTTCTACCCATTCTCGATTATCATTGGAGCATACATTATACTTTTTCTCAACCCCACTTCGCAGGTATTTCCCTAATTCTCGATTTATGGCTACTTCCAAAGGTCTTACAACTGCCACAGTAATATATCTTGATTTTATGTTGGCTTGTCGTCTTCTGACTAAATCACACGTTTGCGTGAGCACTATTAGAAAGGTATAATCGGAACGTGATGCATAATATGGGTGACAGGTATTTAATACTTCTTTAATAGTATCAGTAAATTTTAATAAGTCTCCTTGCTGTAAATCACCTTGCTGTAAATCACCTTCCGGGTATTGATAAGTGAAATGCACAAAAGACCCTCCGCATATTATTTACCCAAATTTAAACGCCGATTTAGATCAGCAATAGCTAACCGTTTTTCTTCTTCAACCACATTAATAAGAAATATAAAGGGATCTTTTCTTTCATTATTAATAAGTTCGGCATTTAAATCATAAGATGGCTCTACCTTTACGTCATCTGCAGTACTACTTTTTACCTCATCCGGATATGTCTGGGTATTGTCTTTTTCCATATATGAATCGCAGGGAACGGCGGTGTCTGTCGCATTTTGGTCATTTTGAGTGGTCATTATTCCTCCAAGCTTAACCCATATATTTCAGTGAGTAGTTCTTCCACTGTTTTTTTATGAATCAAAATCTTATTATTAATCGCCGCAATTGCCTCTTCGGAATTTTTTGTTATGGAGTGGAAATTGAAACTAATAATAAGTTCATTGTTTAGTTCACACTTTAAATTCAAAATTTGATTTTCTTTCTCTAGATGCCATCCCAATGATTTCGCCATTGTCTTATATCCGGCATTGAGTATTGCATCCTCTTTTTCGTTCCTAAAACAGGACACTATTTCCGGCGGAATTGGTTCAATTGAATAGGCAAAGTTTATTCCAGTCATTGATATTGGAGTGTGGGGCAATTTTTCCAGTATCCTACATGCTTTTTCGCCAGCCAATTTTACCAATTCGTCATTCAATCCAGTTGGGTTAATTACTAGGCGATCGGTATTTGGTATTATTAATATATCTTCAGATGTTATCCTTATAGGCAGACCCGGTTGCACAGGAAACTCTAGGCTTATTTCTTTGTTTTCAAAAACATTTTCACTAACCCATTTCGGACCGAAAATTGCTACATTCCATTTACCTACGATTACAATCGTCCACCGGTCTTTTAATGGTTTTATCATGTTTCAACTCAACCGCATATTTTAAATGGAATTAATAATTTCACGGGAAATCTATTTTTATAAGATGCCTTATTCATTTCTATTTTATCGACAGTTGATTTGTAAACATATAATATTTCAACATGGAGAATTGTCAATGAATTTTTTGCCTTTAATTCTTATAAATCTTAATATTATAATTCATTTACATTATTTATATGCAATATATTACATTTTGTTTCTATTGCTAAATAAGCAATATTTTATAGTTAATTTGCCAAATTAAGTTATTTATTTTCGTAAGTGTCTATATTATATAGGGTTACATCAGCCGACTCTCCATTTTATTGGTACCCTGTCATAATATAATAGCAATTTATAAGCTACGGGGTGACAAAAAAAGACAGTAAAACCTCAAGTGAATTCAGTACCTTCTCGCCAGGCTTTCGCCGGATTCTTTGTTGAACAGATGCACCTTGTCGGTGTTGATGGAGAATTTGATGTTGTCGTCCTGATGAAACTGACCCGGATCCGCCACCAGCGTAATATCGCAGTCAATATACCGCGCCGTGATAATCGAACGGTCGCCGAGATACTCGACGGTGCGGATAGCGGCGTTGTACCTTCCCTCAGGATCGATCATGATATCCTCGGGGCGGATACCGACAATGATTTCGCGCGCCTCATAATCGGACGGCACGAATACTTTCGATATCCGAAACGGCCTGATCTGCCCTTCGGAGATCCATCCCTCGACCAGGTTTATTTTGGGCGTGCCGATGAACGACGCGACAAAAGTATCAGCCGGGTGGTTATATACCTCATCGACCGTTCCGATCTGCCGGACAAATCCATCCTTGATAACCACCAGCCGGTCGGCCATGGTGAGCGCCTCGGTCTGGTCATGGGTGACATAAATGGTGGTGACACCCAGGTTTTTCTGCAGCTCGACCAGTTCACGTCGCATCCGGGTACGCAGGTCGGCATCGAGATTCGATAGCGGTTCATCGAGCAGAAACAGATCCGGCTTGCGGATAATGGCGCGCCCCAGCGCCACCCGCTGTCTCTGCCCGCCGGACAATTTGGCCGGATGATCATTAAGTCGGTCAGACAATCCCAGCAAAGTGGCCGTGGCCAGCACCCGATCTTTTATTTCCTTCCGGTCCATTTTGGCTATTTTAAGCGGGAAAGCCAGGTTCTGCTCGACCGTCATGTGCGGATAGAGGGCATAATTCTGAAAAACCAGAGCCACATTGCGTTTGCGCGGCGGCAGACGATCGGTCCGGTTGGAGCCGATCCAGATCTCGCCGGTATCCGGAGTTTCGAGGCCGGCGATAATTCGCAAAAGTGTCGATTTGCCGCATCCGGACGGCCCCAGCACCACCACCAGCTCGCCATCATTGGTATCGAGATTTATATTGTGAAGAATCTGCTTGTCGGCGAATGATTTTTCGATATTGATGACTCTGAGTTTCGGCATGGCCCCAATATAATTATTTTATTCGGGGAAAACATCCCCATTTTCGATCTTGAAACGCCGCGCCCGTGACATGAGTGTCTCCGGAATCTCCGAGGCTGATGTCAGGAAAATTTGCCCGAATTCGCCGAACAGCTCGACCAGCATCTCCTTGCGCCCGGAATCAAGCTCGGCGAATATTTCATCAAGCAGGAGCACCGGGTTGACTCCGCGAACTTTTTTAAGATAATTAAATACCGCCAGTTTAAGCGACACCGCCGAAGTTCGCAGTTCTCCCTGAGAACCATGGGATCGGGCCGGGAGATTCCTGATGCTGAAATCGATATCATCACGGTGCGGACCGACCATAGCTGTCTGCATGACTCTCTCGCGCTCGCGATTGCGGCGCAATTTTGCAGCAAAATGCTCCCGTATACTCCCCTCGCCCCAGTCGTCATTCTCTATTCTAACCGACGGTTGATATTCCATGGTAAGATTCTGTCCTCTGGATATAAGGGAATAATTCTTCGCGGCATTAACAGCGATAGCATCGAGATATGCCTTGCGGGCCATCATGATATTGCTGCCGAAATTTATCAGCAATTCATCATATGGTGTATCGGCGGCATTGTTTACTTGTTTCAGGTAGGCATTTTTCTGGGCCAGGACTTTCTGGTAATCAATCAGATCACTCATATATTTTTTCGAAGCCTGCGACAGGTAGATATTTACGAATTCCCTGCGATTGGATGGTCCCCCTGAAAGAAGCTCGATATCTTCGGGTGCGGTCGAGACCGCCGCACAGGTCTCAAAAAGTTCCGCGGCTCTCACAGCAATCTTGTCGATTGTTATTCTCTTCCGCCCGCCGGCCTGATAGGCAACCGCAATATCATGCTCATGCCCGGAAAACTCAACCACTCCCTCGAGACGGTAATATTCGGCCCCTTCGGCCAGCATAACGGCATCATTGACTCCCCGCGGCGACCGGGCCAGCATCAAAAGAAAGATGGCTTCGAGCAGATTCGTTTTGCCGGCGCCGTTTTTGCCATAAAAAACATTGACACCATCCGCAAATTCTATTCGGGTGGTGCCAAGGTTTCTAAAAAAATCTAATTCGATACTTTTTACAAGCATCAGTCAGCAAGCCTTAACGGCATTATCAGACAAAGGAATTGTTCCTTCGGGATATCCGGTGAATATACGACGCCCGCCGAGACCGGATTGGACAGGGCGAAAATCACTTCCTCGCTGTCCATTTTGCCGAGAATCTCGGCTATATAGGTGGCGTTGTAACCAAGCTCGATAGCTTCGCCGGTGTAATCGCACGGTATTGTCTCCCGGCCTTCACCGCCGACATCGGCATTAGTCGTCGAGATTGTCAGGGCATTCCCCTTCAATGAGAACTTGACCTGGTGCGTTAACGAATTCGACAA
>JBFMFJ010000261.1:0-5495 GCA_040752235.1 Candidatus Zixiibacteriota bacterium
AGAATTCTGAAACCATTTTACCATAAAGGAAAAAAGCCATGTACACCACTATTGAGAGTTTTGTTGATCATTGGAATGTCATTTCCGGCGGGACAAGGAAGATAATGAATGCCTTAACCCAGGAATCATTAGGTGAGGCTGTCGGCGAAGGGCACCGCAATTTGAAACGGATTGCCTGGCATATCGTGACCACCATCCCCGAAATGGCCGAACGCACCGGGTTGAAACTGGACGGCCCGAAAGCCGATGCCCCGATGCCGGATTCGGTCGAGGAAATCAGGGAAGCTTATGATGAAGTAGCCGCCTCCTTTGGCGATCAGGTCGAAAAGGATTGGTCCGACGCCGACCTGATGAAGGAAGATGATATGTACGGCCAGCAGTGGAAACGGGCCAAGTCGCTGATGGTTATAATTGACCATGAAATTCACCACCGCGGTCAGATGACGGTCCTGATGCGTCAGGCAGGATTAAAGGTCCCGGGGACATTCGGACCATCCAAGGAAGAGTGGGCCAATTACGGCGCTCCGGCCCCGGAAATTTAGGGCCGGTGAAGAGGCCAAGGCAGTATATTTTTAGCAGTTAACTTATTGTCGGATAATGAGTATTGATCATTTTAGGTTAATTCTAATCCGGAATTGATTTAGGGGAAACTTTTTGGGTATAAACTTTTGTTATAATGTGTCGAAAGTAAACTGAAATTATTTTCGATTATGAACTGAAAAAGTGTAAATTTTGCTTGCAAATTTAGAAATTATTCTATTTTATCAATCGCTGCCATTTGGCATAAATGACTTTGATGGAGGTTAAAAATGGTCTGCGAATTCTGTGGCGAAGAATTTGACGGCAAGCCTGTGCGACAGGCAGGACAGGTATTCTGTTCAATCGAATGTGCTGATATGGCCGCCGAGGTGGGTACCGATGATGAGGAATACTACGAAGAGGACGATCTTGATTTAAGTCCAACCGACGAAGAGGAATTATACTGATCCGATTTACCTATAGTAAGCAAATGTCTCCTTCCATTACGGAAGGAGATTTTTTTTATTCACGGGAAATTTTCAATACTTCGTACTTGATTATACCGGCCGGGACTTTGACATCGATAACATCCCCGACCGCCTTACCCAGAAGGGCCGCGCCGATCGGTGACTTGATGGAAATAATATCGTTGTCGATATCGGTTTCCTCGGGAGGAGCCAGGGTGTATTCTATCTCCTCGCCGTCGCCGAGGTCTTTAACAAGTACTTTGGCGAAAATATAAGCTTTGTCGCTGGGGATATTGTCGGTGTTGATGGACTGGACGCGGCTGAGCTTGTCTTCCAGTTCGGCGATTTTTCTCTCGATATGCACCTGGGCTTCTTTGGCAGCATGATATTCGGCGTTTTCCGATAAATCACCCATTTCTCTGGCCCGCTTAATTTCGGCCACTATTTTGGGGCGTTCCACCGTCTTGAAGTGCTTGAGTTCCTGCTCGAGCTTGAGGCGTCCATCTTTTGACAAAAAAATCGGTTTATGATCCATGGACTATATATACGGCATTTTGGGCGAAAAATCAACCTCTCATATTACTCCATAAATAAAGGGCGGCCCGGTCGGGCCGCCCCCACTGCATATTTCTTTACATTGTTAAAAGGCTGTTACCAGACCAACCAGGAATCTATTCTCCTCATTTTCGATATCATAAGTATTTTCGACAAAACCACGAATATTCGTCCGAAGAAGATAGCCGATGTGGCCGGTGACAGTATGATAGGCTACCGCCCCATGGTCGTAATCGATGGCATTGTAGAGGCCGACCATATAAAGCCGGCTTCTATCGCCGTATGGCAGGATAACCAGTTCAGCCATGCCGCCGCGGCTTTTAACTTTGTTTTGTGGGCCGCAAATTTCGGCGAATTCAGGATTGCTGTCTTTTCTTTCCACGAACTGGAGGTTTAATTCAGCGGGCCCGGCTGTAAGGGTGGCATCGGCGCCGCCCATAATCACTTCATTGACGTGCGCCTGACCCTCCTTGCCATAATAGCCGACCCCCCCGATACGGATATTGTCATTTATATCCTGGGAGAGACGGAACGCACCGGTTTTGTACTTATCATCATCATAGGTCCGGTTTTCATCAGCCGCCCCGATTCCGTTGCCATTCAGTAATTCCAGAACCAGATCTGTACCTGTCGGAAAACCGTAGGTCATCATAATCCCGCGATCGTACGACAAGCTTATCTGCGACTCGCCAACCAAGTGTTTATAAATATTATAATCCTCATAAGTCAACCGCAGTTCGCGCTTGAAAAGAGGATCCGATACCTGGAACTGGCCCAGATACACATCAAAATCCCGGTCAAGAAGGTTATTGAACATGATAAAGGCGTCTTCAATACCGGCCACTTCACCGCGTTCGCTGAAAAAGAAATAGAAATAATAGGAAATATTCTTTGTCAGGGCGCCGCCCGAAAGCAGCTTGAGATTGAATGGAAAACTGAAATCGACGTTCTTGCCGGTTTCACTCTGGTACTTATAAAAGCCCTCGAGCCTGATGCCAATGGGGAGATCCTTGATCAAGTCAAGGTTGTCATCCCCGGTTTTCGTGAAATACCTCGGTGCTTCCTGGTCTTTCAGCACAAATCCATTCCCCGCGAATTCATCACCATAGGCCTTCAGCTTCGGGAAAGGAGCATGACAGGTCGTGCAGGACATGTTGTACTTCCGGGCGAAGCCGGGCATCGCCTCGGCCTTCTCGGTTTGGGCGACAAAGGATACTCCCAAATAAAAAAGCAGCGGCAGTATCAATGACAGATAAATAATTGGCTTTTTCATTTTGCCTCCTAATCGAGAACCGTTAGAGAGGTTGAGTGACTGTTGACGCGAATAACCTCGTATTCATCAGCCGGAACCTTGAGATATTCCGCCACCGGCTGCACCAGTTTCTGATAATTCAGGGTAGCGGTAACGGTCATTTCGCCGGGAGCGATATCAACCGGAAGCGTGAAAGTAAATGTCTCTACTTTCGTTTCGCGCGGGCCGAGACGATAATCAACTCCGAATGACTTGGTGTTCCATTGCTGCATGGTCATCCTGCCCTCCGGGTCCAGATAGGGCATCCGGAAAATACGGTCGCCGAAAGGTACACCGTCGCGCTGCAGTCCGGCGAAATTGTCTATTCCAAGGGGTACTCCCAGGTCCTGGTATGCCAGAACATCAGAGGCAATGGTGTACTCCTCGCCGTCGAATCCCTTTTTGTCAACCGGAAGATGGTACACTTTACCGGCGGTGTCTTTGGCTTCGACATGCAGCCAGACAATCCGGTCTTCAACCGAACCGGTGGGAAACTTGTGACCGGTTTTCTGATTGAAAAGAGCTACCGTGAATTTAACCGGCTCACCCGGTTCCGCCTCGGCTATATCGGGGTGTATGCGCAGTTCTATGGTCCCGGCGATTTTTCCCGCGTCATGTGCGCCATGGAAAAGATGCAGCCAGGCATCATCATAAGTGTTGCCCATTGAGGCGGTCTGGAATTTGGTTTTGGTCATGTGGCATTTCTGGCAGGGGACACCCTCAGCGGCGTATGGCCCTTCTTTCCATTCCAGATGCGTCGATTTTACCCAGGCACCAAAGGGGCTCTTTTCATTGTGACAGGTGCCGCAAAAGTCGGCGGAATTGAGAAAATCGGAGCGGGCTCCTTTGTGGGCCGGAGAGTCTATGGCTGCGCGGGGGCCGAATTTGGTATCTCCCGGAAACGATATCCAGTTGAAATTGTGGGGGACATCGCCCTCGAATCCGGTAATCGTATGACAAAGATCGCATGAGACCGCTTCATTGGCGCGGCTTCCCTCGGACGGCCGCGGCGGGGGAACATCACCGGCCAAAAAAGCCAGCGGCGCATGACAACCGTTGCAACCGTGGCTGACATTTTCATTACCGATTTTTTTGGAGTGGGGGACCGCCAGTTCAAAATACTCGATTTCGTCCCAATGATGAGTGTATGCCTGCGACATCATGGCCTGCTTCCATTGCTGATAAAAATCGATATGGCATGATGTGCCGCAGAATTCGGGGGTGTCATAATCGCCATAAGTCCGCGATCCCAGCGAGTGTTCTCCTGCTTTGGTGGCTTGTGCATTGGCCGGACCGGCCATAAGAACCGATCCAAGCAGAACGATCGCCAGGACAAAAATAGGGCAGCTTATCTGCCGAATGTTTGCCCAGGTTTCGCGTTTAAAACTTTGGTACATAAAAACCCCTCAATATTGAATGTGTGATTGAAATTCCCCAACATCATAAAAACTCGATCCGCGCTTGTCAAGGAATACCT
Source organism: Candidatus Zixiibacteriota bacterium (assembly GCA_040752235.1). GTDB lineage: Bacteria > Zixibacteria > MSB-5A5 > GN15 > PGXB01 > PGXB01. The sequence continues at coordinate 4,310 of JBFMFJ010000261.1, forward strand.
AAATTATCAATGTCTTAAATTTGCATAATAAAGATAATTAATGTTCTTTATCTGCATGTGTCCCTCCCCATGTTGTTTCACATAAGGCAAATCATTCGTTGAAAATTTTTCCCGCATATAACGGGAGAATTTTTCCGCGAATCGCTATCCATAGAAAATGCTGTAAGTACAACTCATTGCCATTCAGTGCGTTAATTGTCAATTACAATTTGGCATCGGCTTTGCGATAGTGATTGGTGAGAATGGATTTTGAGACATAGGAAGGTGAAAATGAGAAAGCTAATATTACTGCCGATTCTGGTCATCATTCTGGTGGCCATCAACTGGTTTAAGCCGTGCTTTTGCCAGACTATTTCAGATCAGGAACTGCTTGAGAAGTATCTCGAATACGGCAAGCAAAAAAATGTTGCCGAAAATTCCTATTCAACGCCGGAAATTTATGGCGAGCAGCCGATTCCGGCCGCTCCCGCCGACAGCAACGCCGCTTTTTTTCCGGAAGATTTGCCCGGCACAAAGGAATTCCCCGGTGACGGTGAAATTACCTTAAGGCCGTTTGGATATAATCTGTTCCAGACGCCCTCCGAATTGTCGCCGCCGTCGGATGTGGCCGACCTGTCCGAATATATTCTTGGCCCCGGCGACAACATCATCATTTATCTCTGGGGAAAAGTCGAGAAGGAATACAACCTGACCGTGGACCGTCAGGGGAAAATATTTATTCCGAAAATCGGAGAGGTCATTGTCTGGGGACAGGCCATGACCGAGTTCGAGGATAATGTCACCAGGAAGCTTCAAAATATTTACACCGATTTCAAGGTTTCGGTATCGCTCGGCAAAATCCGCTCGATACGAATATATCTTACCGGAGAAGTCAAAAAACCGGGCGCTTATACGGTCAGTTCGCTGACCACGCTTTTTAATGCGCTTTATCTGGCCGGGGGGCCGAATGAACGCGGTTCCATGCGCGCCATTCAATTGATTCGTAATAACCGAATCGAGAAAGAGCTTGATCTTTATCAATTTCTCATAAAGGGAGACAGTCGCTCCGATGTCAGGCTGGCATCGGGCGATGCCATTTTTATACCGGTTTCGGGGCCGAGAGTCTCGGTATATGGCGAGGTCAAACGACCGGCCATCTATGAACTAATCGGTGGCGAGCGGATCGCCGATCTTCTTGAACTGGCCG
>JBFMFJ010000262.1:0-5467 GCA_040752235.1 Candidatus Zixiibacteriota bacterium
CGCGGTGGTGAAGGCGGATTATACCTTTACGCTGGCCCTGCCCAAAATCGGACTGTATATATCGCCGGGACGGGAGCTGGCCGGCTATACGGAAATAATACCAATCGGCATTCCCGATGGCGTGGTCAAATCTTTCAACATAAAAGAGAATCTGATTACCGCCGAGATAGCGGCGGCTTTGCTCCCGAAACGCAAACCTGATGGTCACAAGGGAGATTTCGGCAAGCTGTTTATACTGGCGGGATCAACCAGCCTGACCGGGGCCGCGGCGATGGCCGCGAATGCCTCGGCCCGTTCCGGAGTGGGGCTGGTGACAGTGGGATGCCCGCAATCGTTGAATCACATTCTCGAGATGAAATTGACCGAGCCGATGACTTACCCGCTGCCCGATGTCGGAAAGAAAGGGGCTTTGGCCAAGCGCGGGCTTGGTGAAATAAAGATGAAAATCGCCGAAAATGATGCCGTTATAATCGGGCCGGGTATAGGCCGTCATTTTGAGACCAGAGATCTGATTCAGAAACTGGTGGCTTCGCTGGATAAACCGGCAATTATCGACGCCGATGGTCTGAACGCCTTTGAGAAGGATAGAAGTGGTCTTGAGGGCGGGCATTCGGATTTGGTATTAACGCCGCATCCAGGTGAATTCCGGAGACTGATTGACGAGAATATTCCCGGTGACCTGAATGACAAATTCGAATTGGTCAGAAAATATGCCCGCAGATATAAGGCGGTCATTGTCTATAAGGGTTCGCCATCGGTGGTGGTTGATCTCGATGGGCAGGCGTATCTGAATCCGACCGGCAATGACGGCATGGCGACAGGCGGCACAGGTGATGTTTTGTCCGGGATAATCGGGTCATTCCTGGCGCAGGGGATGAAAGCTGCCGATGCCGCGATATGCGGCACATATATTCATGGTTTGGCCGGCGATCTGGCGGCAGCCGAATATGGCCGAAGATCGCTGATAGCCGGTGATTTGATCGAGTTTCTCCCCGATGCCTTCAGGATTTTGGAATCCTATTTGTGATCATATTTTGGGTCAAAAAAATATCCGAATTGACTCATCTTTATTCAAATTAAAACGTAGAATATTTGGAGGCCCACTCTGAGCGGGGTGGGTTGACGATATAGAAGGCCGGGGCCAGAGGTGGTCCCGGTTTTATTTTAGGCATAATCAAAGATACTTTTCCAGCCACGCCTTGCGGAGACGGTCAATCTCCCTAAAACTGCCGTCCTTCAGAGCGACATGTGTTCCCCCGGGGATTTTGACAAACTCATGCGGGATGCCGTATTTCTTTAACTGAGCCACCAGTGATTCCGATTGCTCAATCGGGACGATGTTGTCATCGGTGCCATGCATAATCAGAATGGGAGTCTGTGTCGGAAGTTTATTTGCAAAACAAACAGCCGAGATTTCCTGCAATTCGTGATTTTTTTCTTCTTCAGTGAGATGGCTATATCGCTCATTGACGAACTGCCCGAAATGCGGTCGTATTTTTATCAAAGAAGGAACATCAGTAATTCCGGCATGAATAATGGCGCATTTGAAAATTGAGACTTCTTTCAAGGCACGATAGGTGGTCATGCCGCCGCGGCTGGCTCCCTCGATGGCGATGCGAGAAATATCGCACTCATCGAGATTGGCAGCCACTTTAATCATATTAAGCGAGTCATGCAGGTCATTACCGCCCCAGTCCTCGACGCCGTCCGAGCCGACATTGCCGCGGTACTGAGTGGCCAGGACAACATAACCCCAGGATGCAGTGGAGGCAAGAATCAGGTGAGCGCGGATATCATCAAGAGCGCCGTGCTCCTCGGTGCCGCCGCGATTCCAAATCAGAACAGGATATACACCTTTTTCCTTCGGGCGGGCGATATAACCGTTAATATTGAGTCCATCGGAGAGATACGAAATTCTTTCAACGATTGTCTTTTCAACAATATCAGAACTATAATACTGTTTAACGGTCGCCAGACCGGTCGGAGTGCAGGCGACTATTTCACGTTTCCTTATGATGCCGTCAATATTCAGCATCTTTTGATTAAAAGGCCAAACCGAAATTAAGGCCCATTTGAAATTGCGTTGATGTAATTTCGTGAGGAATATCCTTTATTACGGTTCCGGTATCGTCTTCATCAGAGATGGGATCGTCACCATACCAGGTTTGAGTCTGTCCGGTGGATATTTTTGCAGTAAAAAAATCGGCGTATAGACTAAAAAACGGCCGTGATTGAAGGTTTGGTTTACCCAGTTCATTATAATAATTTATCCTGCCCAAAAATCCGGCACCGGTGCCGTCGGCAGTTGAAATTTTATATCTCAAGACATGATCGTCTACGTCCTCGGCATAGGTAAACGCATAAGCGGCCGAAACGGCGAATGAAGATTTTTGATTTATATCCAGACGATACTTCAGGCCGACCGTGGGCATTATGTACTTTACTGTATACAACATGGCCAGATCATTATAGGTATAATAGACTTTTTCGAGATTCTCATCAAGCTGCCATCCGCTAAAATTGATAATGTCCTGGTCGATTTTCTGGTATCTCAATCCCAGGGTTAAATATGTCGAAGCATTGCTCCAACTGTAAAATCTTCGGGACAACTCGGCATTTAGCATTATTGCCGACATCGTAACATCCGATTCGGTGTATGCGAATTGCAGCTCCTGGTAACCCGGTGATGAAAACCAGTCGGAATCTTTCATCTTGCCCGTAGGATTGTTAATGTTGGTGACGAGAGAAATATTGCCTGACCAGTCCGTGCGTCCATTGGAGATATAGTTGAATTCAAGAGATCCACCCGCCCAAAAGACATCCATGGGAAATTCCAGCTTGCTGCGGGCATACACGACAATGCTGTCGGCTGACACCAGAGTGTTCATTTCGTAGTTGCTGTGGCCAAAACCGCGTCCCAGTACCGGGCTTAATGTAGCGGTAGTTTTATATTCCGCCGATGCAATTTGAAAAGAGGTTAACAGAATTATCAGGGCAATGAAAATTTTGAAGCGCATTTGATATTCCTTTTTTTACCGGGTTTAAGCGACATGGATCAATATAAGGTATGATTCAGATTTTGTAAATATATGGGAAGGGGTTATTTTCTCTTAAATGGAATGCTGCTTACAAACAAATGCCGCCCCGGTTCGGGGCGGCAATATTGTGCCAACTTATTAAATAGTACTTATTTTGTCTCCAAAGGGATTTCAGTAACGGGGCCAAAGGTCTCGACAGGTTTATCAAAAAGGTCCTTATTACCGACAAAGATGATGGCATCCTTGCTCATATCAAGATATTGCCTTGCGACCCGATTGCAGTCTTCAAGCGTGACTGCCTTGTAATCTTCGATATCCCTTTTCATCTGATCCAGAGGAAATCCAAAATACTCAAGATTGGCCTTGGCGGCGACAATACGTGCCGGAGTATCATAATTAAAGACATAGCTGTTGATTATTGCATCCCTGGCCAACTCCATCTCGTCGGCAGTAATGCCGTTTTGTCGGACATCATTAATGATGTCAATCATCATCTGCGCCGCCTGACCAAGGGCGTCGGCGCGAGTCAGGCAATATCCGAAAAATGTCCCCATTAGAGGTCTCTGGTAATCATAACTGCCGACACCATAGGCCAGTCCTGCGGTGGTCCTGACCTGCTTGGCGAGACGGGACGAAAAGCCGCCGCTTCCCAGAGCGAAATTCATAATTTCCATGGCGTGGCGATCGGGATTTTTTGTATCCATACTCAGATGACCGAATCGAATATGAGCCTGGTTTATGTCCTTGAATGCATAATACACGCCCGGTTGATACCGCATTGCAGCCATCGGCGGAGGCACCGGTTTTTGCCCCGATTTTTTCCATCCGGCCAGATATTTATTCAGCAACTCTTTCAACTCATTTGATGTAAGATCGCCGGAAACGGCGAGAATGCAGTTGTCCGGAGAATAGTACTGTTTATGAAAAGCAGTAATGTCATTGCGGCTTATTTTATCGACAGATTCCAGGGTAGCGTATTTTCCATAAGGATGACCCTTGTATATTGTTTCATAAAAGATACGTCGCGCGACCGACCCGGGGTCATCGTTCTGGCGAAGGATGCGGTCTTTCTTGTTGGATATTTCCATGACAACCTTGGCTGAATCGAATCGAGGATTAATAAGCATGTCGGCAAAAATCTGAAAAATTGGATCAATATCCTTCTTCAATGACCGCAGGCTCATGGAAAGGGCGTCGGCCGATGATGAACTGGACATACTTGCACCGACAAAATCCAGATCGGCATCAACCTGGTCGGGAGTCCGGCTCCCGGCTCCGCCGGATCGAAGAAGAGTCGCTGTGATTTCCGACAAACCGGTCAATTCGGCCGGTTCATAAATATCGCCTCCCCGAATGAAGGCCTGGACTATTACTACCGGCAGTTGGTGGTCTTCCAGGAAGAAAATGACAATGCCGTTATCGGTAACCCATCGCTCCGGTTCGGGGGAATCGAATTGAATGGCCGGAAACTTCATGTCACGCGGATTTTCCGCCACAGCCGTCAGCGCCAATAGCGCAACAAGCGCGCCTATGATGAATAGTGCTTTCATTGGTCGCCTCCTTTCCCGGTCGGAACCAATGTGGCGACGGTTCGATTTTCCTTCGTGAAATATTTTCCGGCGGTCTTCATAATATCTTCAGGCGTGACGGCTTTGAGCCGGTCCCGCATTTTCGAGAGAAAATGCCAGTCATGCGCCAGATTTTGTGCCTGGGCAAGGAACATAGCCAGTCCCATGTTGGTATAGGCGCTCCAGACAAAATCGGCATCAATATTGTTTTTGATCTTGGTCAATTCCATTGTATCAACCGGGACAGTGGCCAGCTTGTTCAACTCGGCATAGATGGCGTTTTCGACAGTTTCCGTAGAGATACCCTCCTTTGGATAGGCATCGATATAAATAACATTGGGATGCAGATCACCCAGGTAATTTCCGGGGAATGTATAAACGCCGATATCGACACAAAGCTGCTGATCGAGCACAAGCGATTTATATAACCGTGAGGTACGACCCTCGCCGAGCAGTCTCCTGATAACGCTGAAGGTCGGCTCCTCCGGATCATCAAAAGCGGTTTTATGATAGGCGATGGATACAATCGGATTGGCATCGAATTCAACCTCAATACGCCGCTCGCCCGGCTGCGGCGGTTCGGCCGTGTAGATCGGTTCCGGCTCGCGTCCACGCGGCATTGAGCCGAAATACTCTTCCGCAAATTTTTTGACCTCATCCAGACGGACATCGCCGACAATTGCGACAGTGATTCGCTGTGGAATATAGTATGTATCGAAAAACTGTTGAAGATCGGCTCGTGTTAATTCATGCACCTCCGACTGCCATTCCCAGAAAATCTGATAGGGATGGGCAATGAAGGCGGTCCCCAGTAATTGCTCGAAAAGTTTGGCGTCGGGCGAGTTTTCGACCGATTGACGG
>JBFMFJ010000263.1:0-5461 GCA_040752235.1 Candidatus Zixiibacteriota bacterium
ACGGTGACGATGCTTTCACAACCGAGAGGGAAGGTCTGAAGTCGAACGAGGAATTCAGTCTGGTCATCGACGGAGTCAAGACGGCCGAAACCTTTGTCTGGACCACCATGGGCGACAAGGTTGAGGTTGGTGCCGTGACCTCCAAGATTGAAGATAATCTGTTGCCGAACGATTTCAGCCTTGGCCAGAACTATCCCAATCCGTTCAACCCATTCACCAGGATATCATTCACGGTGCCGCAGTCGATGAAGGCCTCGGTAGAGGTTTATAATATCCTCGGCGAACTGGTCAGGACCGTATTCGACGGTATGGCCGAAGCGGGCCGCAATGAAGTGATCTGGGATGGTACCAATGCGGGCGGTGAGCCGGTTGCTTCCGGAATTTATTTCTATCGCATGAAAGCCGGTTCGTTTGAAACATCCAAGAAAATGGTATTGATGAAATAGTGAAAACCATAAATTCCAAACCGGGCGTCTTAAAAGGCGCCCGGTCAAGGATGGTGATATAAGTGATACGAATAATCAAATTGACTCTGGCTATCGGCGGATTGAGCTTGCTGGCGATGGGAACTGCTTACGGCGAGGTGATTCCGACAATGGAGTGGACCAATTTCAGGGGATCGGCGACGACCTATAACGGTAATCCGGTACCGGTCGGTTCCGTTATCGATGCCTACGATCCCGATGGGGCTCATTGCGGCACCTGGACGGTGAAAACCGAGGGAATCTACGGATTCATGCCTGTCTATGCGGACGACCCCTACAGTGTCGATGTTGATGAGGGCGCGGGTTTAGGCGATCAGTTGACCTTTTATCTAAACGGCCGACTGGCATTGACAGAAGGGCCGGATGATCCTGTCTGGACCGGAATGGGCACGACCGCCGAGGTCAACCTTTCGGCTACGGCCGATGTTTCAATGGAAGCGACGGCCATGCCCGGCGATCAGGATGCACTGCCCGGTGATACGGTGCGTTATTATGTGACAGTACGAAATACCGGAAACGGGCTTGATTTCTATCGGGCGACGGCGGTCACGGCGCACGGCTGGATTATTAAAACCTCGGCCGATTTTGTCTATGCGGCACCGGGTGAAACAGCAACGGTTTACTTTGATGTTCTCGTTCCGGTAGCCCTGTTTTATGAAGTCGATGACGAGGCGGATTTCCGAGTATTTTCCGGCATTGATAATTCCGTTTATATCGAAGGCAATGTGACGACTCATATTCGAATTCCCACTGATGTTTCCGATGATGAAGGTGACATATTGCCCGGCGATTTTAAACTGTACCAGAATTATCCGAATCCTTTTAATCCTTCGACCAACGTTGCTTTCGAATTGTCGGTTCGATCCGATGTCACCCTGGAGATTTTTAATATCCTGGGTTCGAGGGTCGATTACCTCGACCTGGGGACCATGGCTCCGGGACATCATGTCATCGAATTCGACGGTTCATCACTGGCCAGCGGTATTTATTTTTATAAGCTTAATGCCGGCAGTAATACGGCGATGAAAAAAATGGCTTTGGTGAAATAAGCCGGATACATAAATCAGCTGCAAAAAAACCCCGTTACATGGGGTTTTTTTGTGTCATCCCGACTCTATAAATTCCATTAAATGCCGTTTTTTTACTTGTTGACCATTTTTTACTTTTTTATAATTGAACATTACCTTTAATTATTGGAGCACAACAACCGAGGAGATATTGAATCTTAGAATCACATCATTTGGCAAAACCGACGTTGGCCTTGTCCGCAGTTCCAATGAAGACAGTATCCGTATTGATGATGAATTGAATTTATTTATGGTCTGTGACGGAATGGGCGGTCATCAGGCGGGTGAAGTCGCTTCGAAAGAGGCCTGCGAAATAATTCAATATTCTTTCTCGAATCTGGCCGATGAAATTTCCCAGGATTCCATTCTTTCCATCCCGGCCACCTTTCCCGTGATGGGTGATCTCCTGGTAAAATCAATCAGAATTGCCAACCGGAGCATTTATATTAAATCACGTTCGCGCAGTGATTATTCCGGCATGGGGACGACTATTGTCGCCGGAGTTCTTCAGGATGATATCATCAATATCGCCCATGTCGGTGACAGTCGCGCCTACCTTTATTCCGGCGACAGCCTCACTCCCTTAACTGTCGATCATTCCTGGGTTGCCGAATTGGAACAGACCGGTCAGTACACCAGTCAGGAAGTGGCCATGATGGCCAATAAGAATGTCATTACGAGGGCGCTTGGCATTCATGAAACCGTTGAAATCGATTATCGCGCTCGAAAGATCAGAAGCGGCGATATTTATATATTCTGTTCCGACGGGCTTTGTGGATATGCTTCCGACGAAGATCTGTTTATGGTAATAAGAGAATGCGGCAACGACATCGAACAAATTGCGAACAGCCTGATTCAACTGGCCAACGACCGCGGCGGTGTTGATAATGTATCGGTTGTGGCCATACGTATCGATCATGTTGATGACAGACCGGGGACAAATGAAGTCTCTCCGGTTACGGTCCCGGTGGAGGGGGACGAGGCCGTTTTGAGGGAAAATCAGATCGTGGAATCGATTTCAAAATTGCGTGAAGAAATGAAATATACTCCTCCGGCGGTCGAAGAAAAATCGAGAAAGGGGCTTTTTATCGTAATAACGATTATTCTGCTTATCGTTATTTACATATTATACCGTCTTTATCTTCAATAAGTAGAACACATTGAAAATAAATCCTTTTGGCCTCCTGATTTGCTGCAAAAATTTATAAACAGAGCCTTGCCAATAAAGAATAAATGTTTTAGTTTGCGGGTTATTGAAAAGGAATTCGAGCCGGTTGTGATGCTCAGATAAGGGAGAGTCGGATAATGCCGAAGTTGAATGCCGGAAGACAGGCCAGGATAGTGGCGCGGACCATCAAGAATATGGCCATTGGAAGACCAATCACCGTATCCTTTGAAGTCACCTATAACTGCAACGCTGATTGTAAACATTGCGACCTGGGCCTTTATAACAAAATTGACGAGCCGAAGCTGGGGCCCGAGGTGTTTGCCGAACACATCGCCAGATTGCGTCCGGCGGTGGCCCAGATATCGGGCGGCGAGCCGCTTATAAGAAGAGACATTTTTGATATAGTGAGAGCCATGCGCGAAAAAGATCCGGTGGCGGTCTTTGTTCTTACCACCAATGTGCAGATTCTGAATGAAGAGCGTTATTTCAAACTGCGTGATGCCGGGGTGGATCAATATTCATGGTCATTCGATTATCCCGATGAGAGACATAATGAATTCAGGAAACTCCACAAGAATTTCGAGCATATCCGCGAACTGGCGCCGAAGCTTGCCAAACACGGCAACAACGATATTCTTCTGGCCTGCGTCGTGCAGAGTGACAATTTCCGTGACCTGCCGCGTATCGCCGAGCTGGCGGCAGAATGGGGCGTGGGGGTGAATTACAGCACCTACAACTGCATGCGCACGGGTGATGAAGGCTACCTTTTCAAGGATAAGGCAAAGCTGGATGAACTACGCAGGGTGGTTGACAGGCTGGTGCAAATGCAGAGCGAGGGCTATCCGATAATGACCTCGGAATGGACCATGCGCGAAATGATCAAATTCTTCGAGTCGGGCAAGAAGGAAAACTGCCGGGCCGGGGAGAGATTCCTGATCGTCAATCCCTGGGGCAAGCTGACACCGTGCGGGATGTTCCGCGAGAGATATGATTCTCAGGAGGATTTGAAACGGCGCTTCTCGGCGCAAAACCAGTGCGATAAATGTTTTACGGCCATCAGGGCCAATTCCGAAAAGACACCTTATCGAATGATGTCTGACGCGCTGCGCGTGATCAGGCAAGGCCAATAATTCTATTAAAATAGAAATGAGAAATCCGACTGAATTATCAGCCGGATTTTCTTATTAAAAAGTATATCCGATACTCAGAAGTATATTTAATCCGCCGGTGTTGCCGAATTCACCGCGATCGGTATCTTTGTCATAAATATAATCAACATTCGTTTCCAGATTGACGATGATGGAATTCATCGGTCTTATCTCCGCGCCGATTCCAAATATAAATGATGGGCCAAAATCACTCACTTCGAATTCGACTTCCGTCGGCTCGAATTCATCGGCGGCATCGGCCTTGAGCTTTCTAAAATTGAGACCGAATCCACCGGTGCAATAAGCGACATGGTTGGTTATTGAGGGATAATACCTGAAGAGTCCGGCGAAATTGAGGCAGGAGTATTTAAGACCTATGTCGCCTTCATCGGGCCAAATGTAACCGGCTCTTATTCCAAGCGATAAGTCATTTTTTATGCTGCGGAAAGACTGAATATTCATATCGAATTTACTGCCGTGATAATCCCGGAAATCCGCTCTTAAGGGAAATAAAAAACCGGATCCGATCATAATAACATTATTGCCGTATCCTCCCGCATCGTCGGCAATAGCAGAATTGTGGAGGGTAATAACCGTCATTCCAAGGGCCAGAATGAATACATATACGATATATTTGCTTTTTATTTTCATTTTCATTATCTCCCCGGTCAATTGAAGATGATATTAATTATGAATTGCCGATTTTGACAAAGTAAAGCTGCGAGATCATAAAACCTTTGGCACGAAGATTATAGAGATAGAAGCCATCGACTATTGTCTCGCCGTCATCATTAAGGAAATCCCAGGACAGATTGTATGCCCCGGCCTCATAGTACACATGGTCAACTATTATTTTAATATGATATCCTGTCGCAGAGGTGATCCAGATATCCACATACCCCCCTTCCGGAATGGTAAATGATATCGGCGTTGACGGACAAGTCTGGGTTTCGGAATTTTGACCGCCTATTTGCAGACTTATTCCATTATTACCGGTCACAGTGGATGAGTTTTGTGTTTTTTCGCCGGTCGGCGATGAGCATGCCAGGGAGAGGATAATAACGGAAAAAAAGACAATGGAATACCTGAACATAAAATGTCCCTCCAGAATGAATGATGATTAGCCGCTGTTATAAAACTATAATATTACTGCAACTTAAAAAAAGCAAGCCCCGATTTGGCCTGTCTTAACCCGAATCTCAGACGATCTTTTTAGAGTTTGGGATTAAATTTAAATATTTTAAACGGCACCTCGCGTTCGGCGCCGAGATGAATCTGAGATGTCGTGAAATAAATATATCCATCAGGACCGAAGGCAAAACTGTCGGGCCATTCAATGCGCGGGTCAGCGATAACAGTCTCCAGTGATCCCTGGGGTGTGATTCTTTTTATAGCATTGTCCTCGAGTGAGGTAAGGTAGAGGTAATCCCGGGGGCAAATATAGAGACCATCGGCGGCTCCGGCATCCAGTACAAATTCAACATATACGCCGAGTTGATCATCGGATAAGGTATCATCAAGCAGCCGGTCCGCGGCGATACGGTACAATGACCGGCCCGTCAGGGCTTTATAGTACAAATATTCTTTTTCAAT
>JBFMFJ010000264.1:0-5452 GCA_040752235.1 Candidatus Zixiibacteriota bacterium
CGGCGAAGAGAAAGCCGTGGACAAACTTATGTCAATTGTCAAAGATCGCTTTGGTGATAACACTTTTCATAAGGATTCCGAACAGACGATCGGGCCTGCAGTCGGGGCATCACTAAAACGCAGTGCTCAATGGGCTGTCTTGATTTCGGTCATCGGTATGATTGTTTATATCGGTCTCAGGTTCGATTTCAGATCCGGAGTTGCGGCGACTATAGCGACTTTTCATGATGTTCTGGCGGTGCTCGGGATTTTCTATCTTATGAACAAGGAAATTACGCTTCTTGTTGTTACCGCCTTGTTGACACTGGCTGGTTATTCATTGACCGATACGGTAGTGGTGTATGACCGTATCAGGGAAAACTTGAAGAAATTCCGCAAGAAAGGCGAGTTTGTCCAAACCGTGAACACTTCCATTAATGAAGTTCTGTCCCGCACCATCATGACTTCATCGACCACATTTCTTGTGGTTCTTGTTCTCTATTTATTCGGTGGTGAGGTAGTTCATGATTTTGCTCTGGCTATGGTTATAGGAATTGTCGTCGGAACCTACTCATCGATTTTCGTCGCCAGCCCGATTGTGGTTGAGTGGGAAGCGCGAAGCCCGAAACGCTTCAAGTAAAGCAGAATATTTTATAAAGAAGGCCGCCCGATATGAGCGGCCTTTGTTTTGCAAATGATGTCAAAGAACACCGAAAATCTGGAGATGGAAATTAAGCTCGATTTGGTGAACGAGCGGAATTTTGCACGCCTGGCGGAGTATCTGCCTGAGCCCCGCAGTATAAAACACCAGACGAACTATTTTTTTGATACGGACAACTGGGATCTCTCCCGGGCAGGATGGGCGTTGCGGCTCAGAAAGACGGCGAATTCCGCCACCATTACCGTTAAAGGAAAGGCCCTGAAGGACTATAATCTTCTGACGGTGCGTCCGGAAATCGAAGTGCCGATTTCAATCGAACAGGCGGATGAATTCCTGGAAAACGGTCTGAGACCCATGCAGTTGCCTAAGGATATTACGGCGCCATTGAGCGGCCTTAAGCCCAATGTCCGAATGGGTATGAAACTCCAGTTCACAACCGACCGGTATGTCATTGATTACGCCGACAATGAATTTGAATTCAGTATTGATCTTGACCGCACTGTTTATATGGATGGTTCTGTTGATTTTGAACTTGAAGTCGAGCTGGATGACAACACTCGCTTTGACCGAATTTTGAATATTATAAAGGGCATTTTTGCGGCGCTGGAAGTTCCGCTTATATTTCAAACCCGCAGCAAATTCGCCCGGGCCATGAAAAAAATCGGGATCGATAGCAACCTTGAAGGGTAAAACCCAAAAGAAAGCATAAGATACCGGCTTTATTTAACTTAACCGCGTTTGAGGCAATGATGAAATATTGATATAAGGAGAAAGAAGAATGAAAAAATGCCTTCTTTTCTTGCTGCTGCTGATGTTTGTAACCGCCCCATTCAGCATGGCCGAGCCTATTAACAAAGCCTATCCTTTTTCACTGGATTATAATAAGGATCGCACCATTCTGAATGTTTTTAGAACACCGGCCGGTTATGAACGTTATCCCACCAAAGAGATGAATATCTATATGGCCTGGCTGACTAATATGCCTCTCAAGCCGGAAAAGCACCCGGTGGTAAAGTGGGACTCTCAGATTATGATGGGGCCGGATTCCATAAATGGCGTTGTCGATCTTGGAATAACTTCAATGAACCAAAAGGACCCTGATCTTGCTATCCAGCTTGTAATCGAATTCCTGAGGGCCGCCAAACAGCTCGAACGATTCCCCATACAATTCAATGAGAAAGACACTGTCAGTTACGGCCGATACCTGAGCGGCAAGTATTCCACCGACGCCAGAGGAAATCTGATTTATAAGGAAGGCGAAGAGCGGGAATCCAACGAGAAAGAATATTATCGCTTTCTTGAATTTGTCATGGGCCGTATCGACAACAAGTCAATCCTGTATAATCTGACACCGGTCGAAGACAAAGATGTCGCCCCCGGGTGTCTGTATATTCAATTCGATTCGGACGGCCCTGATTCTGTCGGTCATACGGCGATCATTTTCGATGTTGCTGTCAGTAAAAATGACAAGGGTGATATTCTTCTTCTGCCCGGATGGGGGGGGATCCCGGCTCATAATTTATACCTGGCCCGGCCTTTTCCTATTGTCCCCAATAATATCTGGTTTACTCTGGACAGCTTCAAGGAACGTATGGCTGAATACGGAAAGGGGAAATTTTACAGATTCAAAATGCTGTAGAAGCTACAAAAAATTAAATATTGCCATCTGATAAATCCGGCTTATCTTTTCATGTATGGGCATGGAAAAGAAAGCCGGTTTTTTTGTTGCCGTGATTATTTTATTTTTAGTCATTGGGGCGCAATCGGCGACTCTGACAGTCAATCGCGGTAATGACCTCCAGGCGACTATCGACTACGCCTCCGATGGCGACACGATTCTGATCGGGCCGAAAATGTTCGAGGCGGTTTCTCACGCTTTTGTTGATTCGCTTTGCGGAAACTGTACCGAACAGAAGACACCGGTTAGTGCTTCATACGGATATATAATAAAAAACAAATCACTGACAATCATGGGCATGGATCGAAACGAATCGATTCTGGTCACCAATGCCGGTTATGGTATATTATTCATAAATTCGCCCAATTCCGCGCTGGGTAATATTACAATTACCGGTGGAAGACGGGATGCCGACGGCAACGCCACCGATGCCGCCATCGTCGCTCGTAATTCGAAAGTGCATATTCACGATGTCGATGTGGTAAACAATGACCATCGCATAGATACCGTGATTGTCGGCCTCGGAGGAATCATAGGACGTGAGGCGGCCGAGTTGTATATCGAAAACTGTCGTATCGAAAACAACGGCTGGGATGGCATTGCCCTTTACCGCGGGGCCTCGGCCGTTATCACCGATTGTATCATCAAAAACGGCCGCGGCGCCGGTATCGGCGTCACCTGGGATGCCACCTGCATCGCCTACCGCAATATTGTCACCGGTTACTGGAAAGGTATCGGCGCCTTCGGGACATCATGGGTGGTCGCGCATAACAATGCCGTTATGGATAATCTCGGCTGGGGGATAATCGCCACCGGCACTGCCTTCATGGATATTGCCAATAATGTCGTCAATCACAACGGCAACTGCGGGGTGGCGCCATGGTCCAGCGAGAGCCGCGGACGCATTGTCAATAATATCATAACCAATAACGGCTGGCGGACCGAGTGGGTATGCCCATGCGTCGGCGTCTGGAATTACGGCGACTGGGCCAAATGGCAGTTCGCATATAATATTGTCTGGAATAATAAAGATGGCAATTATCGCGATATATGGGATCAGACCGATATCAATGGCAATATTTCGGTCGATCCCGGATTTATCGGCGAGTCGGTCTTTATTTTGCGTGAGGATTCTCCCGCCGTCAATGCCGGTCATCCCGAAATATCCGATCCCGACGGAACCCGTTCCGATATCGGCCTTTATGGCGGCCCGCAGGCCAAGAAACATTGATTCAAATCATATATTCAATCTCTCCCAAGTTTTTTCTTAATTAATCAGTTTTCATGTCCGATACATCCTGTATAGTCCATATTTACTTAAAATTCAAAGGAGAGTATAATGAAACGTCTGCTTTTGTCAGGTATTGCCATTTTGGCCGTTATCGGACTGATTTCACTTTTGGGTTGCGGCGGCGGCAGTGATACGGTCTCCTCGACGAAAACAACCGGCGATCCCGATGACCCCAGTCTTGCAATTATTGAAAACTTCGCCGGCGAAGGCAATATTCTCATTGATCTTCAGCTTCTCGAATTGTCATTCAACCTGTATGATTCAATTCCACAATCGGCGCCGGGTAAATTTTCCACAGTCGGTGAAGATATTTCAAACATTATTATAAGCAATTATGAATACTCTAATTACTGGCACATTTTCTCATGCAGTGCCTATGTCGAGATGGTGGAAGGATTGGATACCGCCTGGTATACTTATGCCGGTGTTGATTCTATTCGGGTTTTCAATGACTACGGCTATATGCAATATCCTGATTTAACAACCAATGGCCTTAATATACGCGCCCATTTCGGGGCCGGGTTCGAAAGCTTTTCAATCTCGGGTGAGCTTGCCAATCACGCCGGTTTCGATGTGATCGCCCTCGATTCAATCAGTTTCCTTATTGATGGGCTGTCCTATGATTCAATAATGTTCGTCGGTTTTAGCGACAGCGGGTCCTGCGAACTGGGCATGTATTTTTATCAGGGGATCGATGATTTGCTGATAAATGAAGCTTTCCAGAACGATCCCAATGCCTGCCCGCCACAGGGATCGCTGGCTTTGCACTTTTCGGTCGATCTGTCCTGCCTGGGAACCAGTGAAGTCGATTCCCTCAATATAAATGGTAACTGGCTGGCGAATTTCGTTTTCGATAACGGTTTGATTCATATCACCTATGAAAACGAAACGACCCGCTGGACCTCAACGGAAGAATGCGGCGGCATTACCGCCAAACGGGGCTGGCCGGAATCGCTGAAATAGCCGGGAAACAGAAATTTCCTGATAAATAAGGGCGTCCGCCGCCGGCGGGCGCCTTTTTTATAATCTTCTTGACAGACTGAAATTATCGCCTTTATTTGGCGTATCAAATGCCGACGGAGGAGTGGCTGAGTGGTCGAAAGCGGCGGTCTTGAAAACCGTTGTACCGAAAGGTACCGTGGGTTCGAATCCTACCTCCTCCGCTTTTAGAGCCGCTTGGAGCGAAGCGACTTAGCGGCTCTTAAATGCTGAGCGAACGCGAAGTATAAATGCTGAGCGAATGCGAAGCATCGTTGGGTTTCAATTCAAGCCTGTCAAAATGTGGTATCTTTATATCCTTGAGTGCAATAATGGCTCTTATTACATAGGCGTGACAACCGACATTCCGAATAGAATCAATAGACACAATTCCGGCAAGGGCGCCAAATACACTCGATCTCATAGACCGGTGAAATTGATTTACTTTGAAAAGTACGAAACCGAATCAGAAGCGCGAAGGCGTGAGCGAGAATTAAAAGGGTGGCGGCGGGAAAAGAAGGAGAAATTGATTAGTGGGTTTCCTTCGGAACGTCTTATAGACGTCCTCAGGATCTCCGGGCAGTAGCCCTCCGACGAATCCAACCTCCCAGCGATATGGTTTTTGGCCTGTCGGTCTGGGCGCAACGGCGCCATTTCACCTTCGGTCTGCCAAAGTGAATAGTCTCACGGAGTCATCAGAGTTCTATAGATGTCCCATCCTGTTCCTAATAGCCTTAAAGGTCCGGTTTGAACGAGGCCGTTTCACCGGTGCAAAAAAGCTCGCCTAGATCAGCTAAAAAGAAGACTCTTAAACACTCAATTAGGCAAATGGACTTGCAAGTCTGCAAAAAAACTTGAGACCGCC
>JBFMFJ010000265.1:0-5451 GCA_040752235.1 Candidatus Zixiibacteriota bacterium
ACCCAAATGCTTGCTATGGCCATGATCATTGTTTTTCTGGCCGGAATCGGCGTGACCGGTGAAGAGGGCAAAATCCCGATAACGACATCATCGGAAAAAGCCAAAGAATATTTTCTCAAAGGCCGCGATTTGACCGATAAACTCCGCAACAATGAATCACGAGAATATTTCGAGAAGGCGGTCGCCGAGGATCCCAATTTCGCCATTGCCTACCTTAATCTGGCTTTCGTCCAGCCGACAGCGGCCGGCTTTTTCACGATGTTTGATAAGGCGCGGGCTTTGGCCGATAAAGTTTCCGAAGGAGAACGGCTATGGATTCTGGCAACGGAGGCCGGCAACGCCGGACAGTCGGAAAAACAACTCGATTATATGCAGCAGCTTGTCAAAGCATATCCGGGTGATGAACGCGCCTGGACTCTTCTGGGGAATGTTTATTTCGGCCGCCAGGACTATGCCAAAGCGATCGAGACCTTCGACAAGGCAACCGCGATAAACCCGGATTTTTCGCAGCCATACAATCAAATGGGGTATGCTCACCGTTTTCTTGAAAATTACGATTCAGCCGAGAAAGCCTTCAAGAAATATATCGAACTGATTCCGGATGATCCGAACCCATATGATTCTTATGCCGAGCTTCTCATGAAGATGGGCAAACATGAAAAATCAATGGAGTACTATAAAAAGGCGCTGGACATTAACCCGCGATTTATCAATTCGTATATCGGCATAGCGACTGACCTCAATTGTATGGGCAAACATAATGAGGCCAGGAAAGAACTGCAAAAGCTGTATGACAGCGCCGCCAACAACGGCGAGCGCCGCATAGCTCATTTCGGCAAAGTAGTATCCTACGTCGATGAGGGTCTCTTCGACAAGGCGCTCGAGGAGATGAAACTGCAATATTCTCTTGCCGAGCAGAATAACGACATACCGGCCATGGCCGGGGATCATATCACGATCGGGAATATCATGCTGGAGCAGGGCAAGTACAAAGAGGCTCGCGATAATTTCGAAAAGGCTCTATCGTTGATAAAGGGATCAAACCTCTCCGACGGCGTGAAAGAAAACGCGGCACGAATATATTTGTACAATATTGGACGTGTCGATGCCATGAGCGGTAATCTGGCGGCCGCCGAAAAAAATGCCGCGGAATTGCTGACACAGGCCGAAGGACTCAAAAATGTGTTCCAGATTCGGCTGGCACATGAGCTGGCCGGTATTATCGCCTTGCAGAAAAAAGACTATGCGACAGCCGTCAAGGAGCTTGAGCAATCCAATAGACAGAATCCGTATAACTGTTACCGTATGGTGATGGCCCTCGAGGGCACGGGAGAGACGGAAAAAGCGCGTGAGATGTGCAATAAAGCCTGTCATTTCAATTCGCTCAATGACATAAATTATGCCTTTATAAAAAGAAAAGCCGAAGAGAGACTGGCCTCAATGTAACTCAGGAAAAGGCTCCGCTGTGGAAAGCGGAGCCTTTTCGAATAGCGACAAGCAGGTTTGTCGTCATTCCCATTGTATTCAATCCGACAGTAAATGAGCCTTTCCGGGAATATTTTTTATTGATTTTATCAGGGCCGCGTATAAAATTTAATGCGGAATATATGATATTTGACCGTATAATAGACCATACGCAGGAGGTCCGGCATGAAAATCACTAGACGCATTATATACATCGGTTCAATAATACTGGCGGCAATGATAATAATCACTCTGACAGGCTGTTCCGGCGACCAGGGGAAAATGCCCATTACGGCCGACTCAAAAGAGGCCCTGAATCTGTTTATCGAGGGAAGGGATCTATCCGAGAGACTGCGCCTTAACGAAAGCCGGATAAAACTGGATAAGGCCACCGAATTGGATCCGGGACTGGCCCTGGCATATGTTTACAAGTCAATGAGCCCACAGACCCCGAAAGACTTTCTGGAAAATATGGATAAAGCGGTATCTTTGATGGACAATATCACCGAGGGCGAGCGCCTTGTTATACTCGGACTGGAGGCTTTAAGTCATGCAAAACCGCTGGAAAGCCGGGAATATTATAAAAGACTGGTTGAGTTGTATCCCCGGGACGAGCGGGCGCATTTTTTTCTGGCCAGCAATTATTTCAATCAGCAGGATTATGCACAGGTCGTCGAGGAAACGAAAATAATCAATGATATCAATCCCAATTTCTCCCCATCGTACAACCTGGCCGGTTATGCTTACCGATATCTGGAAGACTATAAAAACGCTGAGGAGTCATTCAAGAAATATATCAAACTGGTCCCGAATGATCCCAATCCATATGATTCGTATGCCGATTTACTGATGAAAATGGGCAAATACGGGGAATCAATCGAGTCATACTATAAGGCCCTGCAGATAGATGAGACATTCGCCGCCTCGCATATAGGCATTGCCTCGAATCTTAACTATTTAAACAAACACAAGGATGCCAGAGATCAGCTTCACGAGCTTTACGATCTGGCGATTAATGACGGACAGCGGCGGGATGCCCTGCTGGCGATTGCCATTTCATATATGGACGAGGGATTTCCTGAAAAGGCCATCGAAACGATTGATGAGCGCTATGCCTTCGCCGAAAAAAACAATGACTATGCCGCTATGGCGAATGACCTGTCGCAAAAAGGATACATATATATTGAAATGGGCAAATATAAGAAAGCCCAGGAGGAATTCGACAGTTCCCTCCAGATAACCCAAAATTCCAATCTCTCCGAGGAACTTAAGGAGAACGCGAAGCGGATCAGCTATTATGCCAATACCCGCGCGGCCCTTGTAAAAACTGATCTGGAAGCGGCCCGGACGAATTTGATAGAGTTCCGAAGGCAGGTCGAAGAGATTAATAATCCCACCCAGATAAGGCTGGCGCATCAGTTGGCCGGAATGATTGCCCTGGAAGAAGATAATTATGACATGGCCATCGCCGAATTCCGCCAGACCAGTCAGCAGGACCCGATGAATTTATATTTTATGGCCAGGGCCTATCTCGAGAATAATGATCCTGCAAAAGCAAAAGAGTGGCTTCAAAAAACAGTCGAATTTAATTCCGTCAGCAGTATGAATTATGCCTTTGTCCGCCAGAAAGCGATAACACTGCTGGCCGAGCTGGAGAAAAAAAGTTAAAAAAAAGCCCGCCAATCAGGCGGGCTTTTTTAGTATCTTCCGATCAACCTACTTTATCCTGTGCCGCTTTCTTGAGTTTATCATTAGCATAGATGGCAATTTCCACGCGCCGGTTTAGCTGTCGCCCCTCGGCGGTGTCATTGGATGCAATCGGCTGATCCTCGCCATAACCCATAATGTGCAGTCTTGTAACTACCACCTGGCTGCCTGTCAACTGGTTGGCCACCGACTGGGCGCGGCGAAGCGACAAATCCATATTGTATTCGGCCGGGCCGGTCGAATCGGTGTGACCTTCCACCAGAATCTCGGTATCTTCATATTTGTTGAGAATCTCAGCGAGTTTGGTCAGGTTTGCCTTTGAAACATCGCGAAGATTGGATTTGTTGACGTCGAAAAGAATTCCGGATTCGAAAGTAATTTTGATGCCTTCGCCGACGCGTTCGATTTTGGCGCCTTCAAGATCCCGCTCGATTTCTTCGGCCTGTTTATCCATATAGTTGCCGATATAAGCGCCGGCGGCGCCGCCGATGGCCGCGCCGAGAATGGCGCCGACCGCAGTATTGCCCGCCTTATCGCCGATAACCCCGCCGATAACCGCGCCGGCGGTGGCTCCGATTATGGCGCCTTTATCCCGCTTTTTCATTGAAGCACAGCCGGCAAGACCGACAATCAGGATTCCGACTAAAAGAATGGTCAGTATTCTTTTCAATTTACCCTCCTTGTTGGTTATTAAATATACTTGTCGACACATCTTACGAAAAAAAAATCGAAGCTATCAATATAAAAACCAAAAAAATGTCGGGAATAATCCCGGCAATATATTATTTGAATTCCACGGATTTACATTGCGGGTTTTCTGATAACATCCAGCAAAGTTCCATCCCGCCATTCGATCAGGTGAACGACTTCATCCGTAGTCTCCCCTGTGGGCGGTATATCACCGAATTCATGCGCTCTATCAAAAGATTTCCGATGCAGCTCTTCGATACTTACCAGATTAACACCGAATTCTTCCGCCCGGTCGATTATGGCCTGTTTGTAGCGGCTGGGACTCTTAGGATTAACGACGGCATATTCCTCAGTGACGATAACATCGATAACCTCGCCGGGGGTAGTCCTGGTATATACTTTTTCGACTACCTTGGGGAAACCCTTGCCGTTCTTGCCGGTAGCCAACGGCATAAAAATAATGGTTAATTCAGCGCCGGCCGCCACATCCTGTCCGCCGCCGATACCCCCGATTATCCGCCCGCCGGCGCATACCGTATTCAGATTGAAATCCAGATCAACTTCAAGGGTCGAAAGAACCGCCAAGTCCAGCAGATTGACGGCACATTCCTTGCTGGCCACTGAAGCATAATAATTGACGTCGATTTCATGATGACGAGGGTGATTGAGCAGAGATTCGAACATGTGCGGGCTGGGCTGGAACAGCTGTCCATGCATGAGCTGATAGAGCGTGCCGTCATCAAGCATGTCGACATGCATCATAGTACAGCCGCCGATGGCAAAATTGGCCCGGATTTTTTCCTCCAGGAGCATATTGCGAATATTTTCAAGAATAAGCAGCCCGGCACCGCTGCCGACCTGGAATCCGAAATCATTTTTGACGACGCCGGAGGCCTTGATGACCTTAGTGACATTATCGGCCACCATGGTATTGAACGGGTTACTTCTGGCCTTGTCCATGTCAATCGTCCCGGAACCGATTCCCGCGTTCAGTCCCGGGCAATCCACCGGTATAACGAAATCGACCCGGCCCATGGTAATCGGGGTCGGCAAAACAACCGTCTCGCTGATAGTGCCGGCCAAAAGGCAGACATATTCGGCATATTCGGTATCGGCCGCCACCAGGCCAACCGGTCCGCAAAGCTGCTCCGGCTTGCCCAGAAGGCCGTTGGCATTGCCGTAAACATCGGCAATCGGTACCGGCGCAAAAGCCACCTTGATACCGATCTCGCCCGTCTGGAGTTTTCTGACCCGGTTGCCGTGCGAGAAACCGACTGAGACCGCCGGGAGCAAATCACCGGCAGTTATACATTCACCGAGCTTACGATAAGGATTGCCATACAAACCGGTGATAATGCCGTCATGGATGGCATCTATCAGCCACGGATCGACATTGTCGAAAAAGGCATTGCCGTAGATTTTAATATCCCTCTTCCCTGTCTGGCGCAATTTCTCCACCACCATTTTCAGACCCAGATCGCCGGTGCGATAATAGTGCGGATATGAAATAGTATCTCCATCAGTGATTACTTCCATCACATTTTCGAAAGTTGTCAGTTTGTTGTGTCGACGGGGGATTTTGCGCGTATG
>JBFMFJ010000266.1:0-5434 GCA_040752235.1 Candidatus Zixiibacteriota bacterium
CCGACACCGCCGCCGATACAAACGCAATGTCCGAATTTTTCGACATGAGACGGCAGGCCGAGCGGGCCAACGACATCCATGAAATAATCGCCGGTTTTCATGCGATTCATCGAGGCTGACGTTTTGCCGACCTCCTGAATGACAACAGTCAAAATTCCGTTTTCCCTGTCCAGCCCTCCGATTGACATGGGAACCCGTTCGCCCAGCTCATCTTTGCGAAGAATCACGAATTGCCCGGCTTTGGCCTTCTTCACGAGATGCGGGGCCTCGATTCTGAACTGGTGGATTTTGTCACACAGTTCCCGTTTGTCAAGAATCTTGAACAATTGTACTCCTTGCTAACTATTAAAACTATTTATTGCTCAGTTTTTCTACTATTTCTTTCGTATCCCGGGCAATAACCAACTCCTCATTAGTAGGAATAACATACGTTTTGACGCTGGAGTTCCTTGAGGATATATCGGTTTCTTTGGCCCGGGTGGCGGCGTTGACTTCTTCATCAAGTTCGACACCGAGATATTTCAGCTCATCACAGGTCATTTTGCGGACGGTGGCCGAATTCTCGCCGACACCGCCGGTGAAAACGATGGCATCAAGCCCGCCCATGGCGGCCGAATAAGCGCCGATGTATTTGCGCAGACGATAGCAGTATATATCAAGGGCAAGTTTGGCGTTGCCCAGACCTTTGGCGGCATTGGATTCAATCTCGCGCATATCGGATGATATTCCCGATATGCCGATAAGGCCCGAATGTTTGTTCATCAGGGTATTGGCTTCATGCAGGGTCAGTTCCTCGCGGCCCATAATATGCAGGATTACCGCCGGATCCAGATCGCCGGTACGGGTGCCCATCAGGAGACCTTCGAGCGGAGTAAAACCCATCGAAGTATCGACCGAGATGCCGTTCTTGACAGCAGCAATAGAAGCGCCGTTGCCGAGATGACAGGTTATTATTCTCAACTGTTCACGTGGTTTGCCCATGATTTCAGCGCATCTTTCGGAAACATAACTGTGTGATGTTCCATGGAAACCATAACGCCTGATCGAATATTTTTTATACATGATATAGGGTAAACCATATATGTAAGCCATCGGCGGCATCTTGTGATGAAAGGCGGTGTCGAAGACACCGACCTGGGGCACACCGGGAAGGTTGGCCATGCAGGCCTTGATACCGGTGATATTGTGCGGGTTGTGCAGAGGAGCCAGGTCGATCAGGCTGCGTAATTCCTTCATGACCTCATCGGTAATCAGAACCGAGGAGGTGAATCTTTCACCGCCGTGAACCACGCGATGTCCGACGGCATGAATCTCCGAGATATCTTTAATAACCCCGTGGTTTTCGGAAACCAGGATCGATATGACGTACTTGACGGCTATAATGTGGTCGAGAATTTCGCCCGAAACTTTGACTTCATCGCGTCCGGCCGGACGATGCGTCAGGACCGCCCCCGACATACCGATGCGGTCAACCAGTCCTTTGGCCACGGCCGTCTTTTTATTCATATCGAAGAACTGGTATTTAACCGATGATGATCCGCAATTTATAACCAGGATATTCATGCTCAACCCCGCTCTCTTTTTACGAAGGGCGTTTCACCCTTGATGCGGTTGCCTTCTTTGTCGTACTTGAAAAAGCCTTGTCCTGTTTTCACCCCGAGATAACCGGCCCGAACCATTTTCCGAAGAAGGGGGCAGGGATTGTATTTGTGTTCGGACAATTCTTCCAGCAGGTTTTCCATCTGCGACATGACAACATCCAGACCCATCATGTCGGCCATTGCCAGCGGGCCGACGGTAAAACCGAATCCCAGTTTCATGGCGGTATCGATATCCTCGGCGGTGGCGACGCCTTCCATCAGGACATGCATGGCTTCATTAAGCAGCGGCATGATGACGCGCGTGGTAACATAACCGGGATATTCATACACCTGCACCGGAGTCTTTCCAAGCTGGTCGGCGAATTCGCGCGCGATATTGTAAGTCTTATCCGATGTTTTCAATCCGCGCACGATTTCGATAACCGGAATCTTGGGAACAGGATTAAGAAAATGCATTCCGATGACCCGGTCTTCCCGATTGGTTACGGAGGCCAGTTCGGTAATGGAGAGGGTGGAAGTATTGGTAATGAAAACCGTCTCTTCCGGGCAGAGATCATCCAGGCGCTGGAACAACTCGCGTTTCTGGCGGAGCTTTTCCGGAATGGCCTCGATAATAAGGTCCGCCAATTTAGCCACCTGAAGATCCGTGGATGGTGCGATGCGTGACAGGATGGCCTTTTTGTCCGACAAGGTGAGTCCCCATTTTTCAATTTCATGATCGATATTTTCGGCGATTCGATCGATTCCTCTTTCCGCCAGTTTGGCGGTTCGGTCAAGCAGGATAACATCAGTGCCGGTGGTGGCGATCGCCTCGGCAATGCCCTGTCCCATGACACCTGCTCCGACCACTACGATTCTATTCAAAGGCATAGTAAACTACCCTAAAATATGTGAAAAAAATAACAAACTATTGCGTAAATATATGCAATTATTACCGTCAGGCAAGTCTTTTTTACCCGTGGCGGCAATATCTGACAACAAAAGATGAATACCGCAGATCCGCGTATTTCCCTTGACGTTAGCTGTCGCCCGGGGTATAATAGTCAGGGCGGATGGCAAATAATTTCGAAAAATATAATAATCGATTAATATGGTCGATAAAATCCTCAAATATTAAGCCAGGGGGTGCCATGAACCGAAAAATTCTCGTGATCGGAGGAACCGGGATGCTGGGAGGGCCGGTGGTCAGGGCGCTGGCTCACGCCGAATTCGATCTCAGAATAATGACACGTGACAGGGAGAAAGCCAGAAGGCTTTTCGGCACTAACGCGGAGATTATCGAAGGTGATGTGACCCGACCGGAAAGCCTGACGGAGGCTATATCGGGATGTCAGGCGGTCTATGTCAATCTCGGGGCCGGCATGGATATCCGAGATTTCAGATTGGTGGAGCGCGATGGTACGGTCAATATCGCCAGGGCAGCGGCCAGTGGCGGTGTGGAGCATATTGGTATGATTTCCATCCTTAATGCCGGACAAAGCGGGGGAAATAATGTCTATCTGAATGCCAAGACCGAAGCGGAACTGGCTTTGATGGAGAGCGGGGTGCCATACACAATTTTTCGATGCTGCTGGTTTTTTGAATCACTGGCCAGGTATATCGTCAATAAACGGGCCATGATATTCGGGCGTCAGCCGCATAAATTTCCATGGATGGCGGGTTCCGATTATGCCAATATGGTAGTGAAAGCATTGCAAAATAACGAAGCAAAGAATCGCGTTTTTCATGTTCGCGGAGTGGAAGAGTATACGCTGGAAGAGGCGTTGAGGATTTTTGCCGAAATCGCCATGCCGGGTTTGAAAATAACGCATACACCACTATGGATGCTGAAAGCTTTCGGTCTTGTCTCCAGAAATAAACTGGCGCGGGGAATGATAGAGTTTGTCGAGTTTTATGAAAAAAGTCACGATCCGGTGGCCGAGGATGACAGCGATCGAATCCTGGGGCCGGCACTAACAACACTCCGCGACTGGGCCGAGGAATACAAACGAAAAATGGCGGCTGCCGCGGGTGACTAACAGATGGAGAATCCCTTGAATCAATTCGGCCGGTTGTTGATCATATTAGGCGTAATTGCGGTGGTCGCCGGAGTTCTGCTGTTATTCTATGATCGGATCCCTTTTCTGGGAAAATTACCCGGTGACCTTCATTTCAAAAAAGGGAATATGCACATCTATTTCCCGATTGCGACAAGCATTATCCTTTCAATCATCCTGACGATTATTTTGAATCTGCTCGGGCGGGGGAAATAATAAAATCTGATACCGGAGGCCGCCCGACATTCGGCCTAGTTTTCCAGGAATTTGTAGAATTCAATAATATTCTGATAATCGGGGCGATCCTGTCCATATTCCTTGTATTGCAGATAATGTTGACGTGCCGCCGGTATATCGCCCGTGTTGATTGAAATGACCATGTTAATCAGATGACCGCCCGGTGAATTCGGATCGTGTTCAAACAGATAATCGGCCATATCTCCGGCGGAGTCATAGTCTCTTAGATAAATATAGCAAAGAGCCATACTCTCCGAGATTGATGTGATCTCCGGCGCCATTTTAAAGGCTTTGCTGAGTTGCGCCAAAGCCAGTTCATAGTCCTTATGGTCAAGATACATTCGACCGAATTCATTTCTGATGGCGGGATTGTATGGTTTCAATCTTACGGCGATATTGAAATGTTTTTCGGCCTCTTCGAAATCACCCAGTTTCCCGGAAGCATTACCAAGAATCTGGTGAAAGTCGGCGCGGAAAGGATTTTCTTCGACCAGACGCGCGGCGATTTTGCGGGCGTTTTCATAATCATCGTTGTCAAGGAAGTTATAGGCCATCTGCAGCAGCGTTAATTGAGGAAAACGCTTCATCCTCTCAGCGATTATTTCTTTCGACTTTTTTTCCCTTCCTGTATCATGATAGTAATTGGCCAGAATGGCCCATCCATTGTCGTTGCGATCATTAAGCAATGTCTGGAATCGCTTCTCATAAGGTTCTTTTAAAATGGCCGTACCCAGAAAACAGATTGTCAGAAATCCGGTCAATAAAACATATGCGGCGACTGATGACCAGCGTATTTCCGACCGATTGTCTGATATCAATTTGATCAATAGCAATCCGGGAGCGAAAAGGGCGAGCGAAAATATATCCCAGTCGCGGCCCATAGTAATAGCGGCACCATATAGCGCAAGAAATAACAATGATCCGACGGAAAGAGCGGCCAGATATATTGTCATGCTGTTCCGCGCACGTATATTTCCGTATGCGACAATAAACACCAAGAGCGACAGCCATCCCGGGAAAATCAGGAATAATATATTCAGAATATCGATAAGATGATCACTACTGAATATAGTATATTCGGGTGCAACAGGCCATCCATGAAACGGCGGCAAAATCAGCACCTCGAACTCGATTCTGGTTTGATAAAGCCATATAAAAATACCTCCAAGAGCAATGGCCGACACGAAAAGAAGAAAGAAACATGCTTTTTTCAAAGCCGGCTTTTCGATATGGCTCATCAGCAGAACAGCAACTCCGGGGAGCAAAAATATTGCTTCAACATGCATCAAAATTGTGGCAATGAAAGCGACTGATGTAAGCATCAGCAGGCGCTTTTCCGAAAGATATACAAAAGATAGATTTAGAAAGATTGATGCAGCCGCCCAGGTTACCGGATAAAATTCGACATATCCGAAAAATAGCAGAATGGTACCGGAAAAAAGGAAAGTGAATAATCCCAGCAGCCGAACATGCGGTGCGGGGGATATTCGTCCGATGATACCGATGATATTGTATAAAAATATGCCGCCCGATAAAATCGATAGAATCCCGAATGCCGCG
>JBFMFJ010000267.1:0-5430 GCA_040752235.1 Candidatus Zixiibacteriota bacterium
GCATTTATATCACCGCTTAATTGCCTGCTGACCGCCGGAATAATTGATAAATTGCCTTTTGTAAAAACAGAATCGACAAAGGCCGTATCGACCGCGTGAACCAGTTCGATACCCGAAAGCTGGGGATTTCGATTGTCATATTTTATTAGCTCTGTTTTCAATGTTCGCTTGGAATGGCCGGCGGAGTTTTTATCATTAAGGCTGAATTCGATTTTGTACTTGCCCGGAGGCAGGTATTTTTTGAACTGACTTATTCTGAAATCAGCCGGTGATATGGTTGCACTGTATGATGACAGCGTGATACTTTTTTCGGTGCTGAAGGCGGTAACCTGAAGGCCGTCATTATCAAAAATTGTCCCGGTTATTTCATAATCGGCTCGGTACTTATCTCCGTCGCGGACAAATTGCAGTCCGCTGGTAAATATTTTGTAATAAATCTCCAGACGGTTTAATTCCGGATCTTCACCCCTGAACTGGGCGCAGTCGATCTCAAAGACATTTCTTCCCGGGAAATTATCCGAATTATAAACATTCTGGCCGAAAGTGTCTAAATGGCTGCAAAACAGACCGGCAAGAATGAGAAGCGGTAATATATAAAATCGTCGTTTTTTCATTTCACCAATAAATTATACGTCTTTAGTTCCAATTTATAAAGACGCATATCCCATGGCAATATGTTTATTTTATTCGTATCGCAATGACTCAATTGGGTCAAGAACCGCCGCCCGATAGGCGGGATAGAGACCGGCCACCAGACCGACCGAAACCGCAACCAGAAAACCGAGGGATACATAAAACGGCGAAACGCCAAAGGGCAGGGGTGTAATCATCTTAATCAGTAAGGCGGTCAAAATACCGAAAATAATGCCGAGAATTCCGCCGGTCCCGGAGAGTGTCATGGCCTCAATAAGAAACTGCCATAGTATATTCAGCCTCTTGGCGCCGATAGCCTTTCTCACCCCTATTTCGCGGGTTCGCTCCGTCACCGATACCAGCATAATGTTCATGACGCCGACACCGCCGACCATCAAACCGATCGAAGAAATCACGATCATGGCGATATAAACATATTTGGAAATATTGCCGTAAATTTCCCGAAGTTGCTCCTGTCCGAAAACGACAAAGTCATTTTCCTGATTGTAAGGGACATTCCTGACCTTGCGAAGGGCGATGATAATTTCCTCCCTGGCCTCTTCTATTTTATCCGGTGCTACAGCGCTGGCCACCAGAGTCAGGGCTTCATCGGACGGATAAAGCTTCATAAACGTTTCCAGAGGAATGGCCACCTTGTTATTTTCATCGCTGCCGAACAGGTTATCCTGTTTTTCGCGGACGCCAACGACGGTGAAGCGAATATTATTCAGCCTGATTTCCTTGCCGATCGGGTCCTCATTGGGGAATAAGGCATCCTTAACGGTTGAACCCAGAATACAGTTATTGGCCCGAATGTCGTTGTCGAGTTTGGTGATAAATCTTCCTGAGGTCAGGACAATGTTATGGACCCGTTGATATTCCGGCCAGACTCCGACAATCGCCGGGCGATTTGCTTTCTTCCCCTTATATTTTATGATATTACCGCCGGGCGCCCAGTAATGGTTTTCGGGCGAGACCGCCGCTACCGTCGGGCAGCTCGCTTTGATCGCTTCGGCTTCGACTATCGTCATGAATTTGCGGTTACGCTCATCCTCGGTCAATTCATCATAATCGACCTCAGGGCTGAATCTGTCAATGAAAAGGATGTTGTTACCGAGTTCATTGATGGAACTCTGGACGGCGCTGTCAAGACCGATAATCAGCGAAGTCATGCCGATCACCGACCAAACCCCGATGAGAACACCAAGAATCGTCAATGATGAGCGGAATTTATGGCCTATCAGGGCCGATAACGCCATCAGGATTCCTTCTTTCAGTTCAACCGTTGTCATAACCATTTATCCTCATTCATAACTCAAAGCTTTAACCGGCTGTAAACGCGCCGCTTTTAAGGCCGGATATATTCCGAAGAAGAGACCGATTCCCGAAGAAATCCCCAGTCCCAGTAAGATCGACAGCATTGACGGCGACATATCCATATTTATCAGGCCGATAAGAACACTTCCGAGGAGCATGCCTATGGCAATGCCGATCGCACCTCCTCCCACCGACAGGATGACAGACTCGAATAAAAACTGAAAGAGGATGTCCTTCTGTCTGGCCCCTATGGATTTTCTGATGCCTATTTCACGGGTTCTTTCGGTCACCGAAACCATCATGATATTCATAATAATGATGCCGCCGACCACCAGACTGATCGAGGTAATGCCGACCAAGCCGACCCGCATAAATTTTGTAATTGCCTTAAACTGATTCATTATCGACTCGGCCGTCAACATCGAAAAATCATCGTCCTTATCATATGGAACATGACGGTAGGCACGGAGAACAACGCGCGTCTGATCCATGGCGTTATCGAGTACCGCCATGGACTTCGCCTTGACATAAATGTGAAGATTACGGCGGGGCTCCCCGAAATCCTTGACAAAGGTATTGAAAGGAACAAATATTACTTTGTCCGCATCATGTCCGAAGGTTGCACCCTGCTCTTTAGCGATACCGATAATGTCATATTTGATATTGCCGATTTTTATCCGTTTGCCGATCGGGTCGCTGTTGGGAAATAGTTGTTTTTGAATGGTCGTCCCCACAAAGGCGACATGGCGGCCGTCATGATCCTCCTCATGTGAAAAGAACCTTCCCTGGTCGACTTCCTGCTCGACAATATCGATAATTTCGGAACTGGTCCCGCGTATATAAACATTGCGCAGCTTCTTATCGCGGTACTTGATTTCCGGCGCGAAGGAATAAGCCTGGAGAGCTATTTTCTCGCAGTCCTTGCAACCATCCGCGATAGCATCGGCATACTCTATTTCCAGCGGTTTGCGCTTGATGGCCTCGAGGAAATCATCCTCGCTCATAATCATACCCATCCGGTCGACGATAAATGTAGTCGGCCCGAGTTTGTCGATTTCGGACTGAACCGACCCCATAAATCCCTCAATGGCGGATATAATGGTGATGACGGAGGTCACGCCGATAATAACGCCAAGGAGAGTCAACCCGGAGCGCAGACGATTTGCCCAAAGGGCTGACACTGCCATCATAAATATATCCCAGTATATCATCATATATCCCGCCGGATTTTATGAGGCTTTCCGAACAATTTCTTCTTTCTCAATTAATCCGTCTCTGATATAAAATATCCGGTTGGCATGCTGTGCCACATCCATTTCATGTGTTACCAGAATAATGGTATTACCGCGGCGATGAAGTTCCGAGAAAAGCTCCATGATTTCGTCGCCCGTCTTGGTGTCAATATTCCCGGTCGGCTCATCGGCCAGCAGCAGCGACGGGTCATTTACAAGCGCGCGCGCGATGGCCACTCGCTGACGCTGTCCGCCCGAAAGCTCATTCGGCTGATGCATCATGCGCTCGCCCAGATTGACCGTCTCCAAAGCATGCCGGGCCTTATTAAGTCTTTCTTCGCGGGACATCCCGCCGTAGATGAGAGGCAATTCGACATTATGAAGAGCCGTCGAGCGCGGCATAAGATTGAAAGTCTGAAAGACAAAACCTATTTCGCGGTTGCGTATCTCGGCCAGTTCATCATCATGCATCTCACTGACCAGCTTGCCGTTCAAATGATATGTACCGTTGGTCGGCGTATCAAGACAGCCGATCAGGTTCATTAAAGTCGATTTCCCGGAACCCGAAGGCCCCATAATGGCGATATAATCGCCCTTTTCAATTTTCATGGAAACACCGCGCAGGGCATGCACCTGCACCTTACCCATATCATAGGTTTTCCATAAATCATTGGTTTCTATTAAGGCCATCAGTTTCTCTCGCCCCCTTGCTCGCCCGTCGACTCGACCAACTCTCCTTCCTTGATAATCCGCAGGGTTCGATAAGGACCGGTTATAACCATATCGCCTTTTGACAGACCGGAAGTAATTTCGATATCCTTCTGGTCGGCGATGCCGGTTGCCACTTCGACAAACTTCGCCTGTCCGTCTTTCTCGATAAAGACTCCCTTTACTTCCTTGATATTCTTTTCCTTCTTTTTGGGCTTGTCGCCCTCAGCGGTAACGGAGTCACCGGTCTCGGCGGCAATGGCCCCGCCGCTCTCGGTGGTATTGACGGCAGCGATTTCGGTCGTGTCCCCGTTCTTTGCTTTGGCCAGCGAGTCGGCGTCAAGGCTGCGCATGACAATGGCCCCGTATGGGACTGCCAGAATATCATCGCGAATATTGGTAATTATGTCGACGGTAGCGGACATTCCCGGTTTGATATCGGCATGAGCTTCGCTGAAGAGTACTTTCACCTTGAAATTGGTGGACTGCTCGGTCGAGCCGGCCCCGGTGATAATAGCGGTATTGCCTATTTCGATAACCTCGCCCTTGAAAGTGGTGTCGGGAAAGGCGTCGACTTCAATATCGGCCATCTGCCCTTTTTCGACCTTAACGATTTCCGTTTCATCGACGTCGACCTCAACCTCGAAAGCGGACAGGTTCGAAATAACCATCAGAATCTTTCCCTGACTGTAAACAGTCTGGGGGGCGGCAATTTCGCCCACCTCGGCATCCAGGTATGTGACCACGCCGTCCATCGGCGCTGCAATACGGGTTTTGCTAAGAAGATCCAGTTGCTTTTCATACCTTGCCTGAGCCTGTTTGGCCGAATTGACCATGGCCTCATAACTGTATTTACTGCTCAAGTATGAATACTCGGCATTATTGAAAGCTGTCTCCGAGATGAGTTCTTTGGCAAAAAGCTCTTTCTGTCGCGCATATTCTTCCTCGGCCTGCTGGTACAGAGATTTATTGGCCTCGGTCCGCGCCATGGTTTCATCATAAGAAAATCTGGCCTGGTCAACATCTTTTTGAAGCTGCAGGGTATCCAGCAAAACCAGCGGCGCCCCCTTCTTGACGGTATCGCCCTCTTTGGCCAGCACGGCCTTGATTTCGGCATTGACTTCCGAAGTGATATTCACCTTCGTCTTGGGCTGTATGTAGCCCGATGCCGAGACCTTTTCGGTGATATCCTTGACGTACACCTCCTCCAGATTAACACTGGTGGTCTTTTTGCCGGAGGTTGACAGGTTCCAGATGATGACGATTCCGACAACGACGACGATGGCGCCTATTAATAATCTTTTTCTCCCTTTAGTCATATTGCTTGTCCTCTATAAAGCCTTAACGATTATCTAACTCCCATGGCGTTTTCGAGCCGGGCAATGGACAGATTGTAGTCGAAATCCACCTCGACCTTGTTGTTCTGGGCGGTAATCAGACTCACCTGCGCATCAAGAAGCTCCAGAATTGTCGCCGCGCCAAGATTATATTTTTCCTGGATAAGGGACATATCCTCTCTGGCGGCCGCGACATTTTCTTC
>JBFMFJ010000268.1:0-5425 GCA_040752235.1 Candidatus Zixiibacteriota bacterium
TGGTCAGGAAGAGTCCGTCGTCTTTTTGGGCGTGGGCATAAAACATCTCATACTGCTGTGGCGACCGCACGTCTTTGTAAATGATGTAAATCTTGGCATCAGGATATTGTTCTCTTACATACATCGCCTGTTTCAGCGAGACACGGCAGCATACGGCCGAACAGTAGGGGAGATGCTCCTGGTCCCGGGAACCGGCGCACTGCAGGAAAGCAATACTGTCGATCGGTTTTCCATCGGAGAGCCGTTTGATCCCGCCGTTGTTGGCCATTTCCTCGACCTGGATATTGGTGACCACATCGGGAGAGACACCATATCCCCATTTGCCCAGCTTTCGCGGCTCATAGGGAACCCATCCGGTAGCCTGAATGATGGAACCGATAAGGAAATTAGTCTCCTGTCCGTTTCCGGTCAAAGTGACTTCAAACTTGCCCGGCTGTCCTTTTGTTTTCTTGATCGTAGTCGCTGTGTGAACCGTGATATTCTGATGTCCGTTCACTTTTTCAATCAGGCCCGCAACGCCGGTATCCTCAAGATCCTGATACGGGGGGTGCTTGGGAAAGACTTTCCTGAATTTCGTCGCCCAGCCTCCGAGCTTTGGAGCCTTTTCGATAAGGAAAACTTTATAACCGGCATCGGCTGCCGCCAGAGCGGCTGTCATTCCGGTCATACCTCCGCCGACCACCATGATGTCTTTACTGGTTTCCTCGATATGCGGCTCAGGCAGTTCGCAGTGCTTTGCCCTGGCTATACCCATCCGGACATAATCCTCGGCCAGCATCTGGGTGTCTTCGTCATTGGGCTTATGCGACCAGACGACATGCTCGCGGAGATTGACGCGATCAGTCAATACCTCTTTGCCGAAATCAAACAACTCCGGGAAAACCCGGTTGGAGCAGGCCGCTACCACTATCCGGTTAAGGGATTCGGCGGCGATATCCTGCTTGATAATCTCGACCGCCTCTTTGCTGCAAAGGCAATCATGGGTCTTGCAGATCGGGAGTTTGCCGGCTTCCGATTCTTTGATCAATTGATCTATATCGATGCTACCGCCGATCTCACAGCCTTTGCATATATAAATACCAATTTTCGGATCCATCGCTTACCTCCTCGTCCCGATATTCAATGCCTTCAAAGCTGCACCGGTGGCATCCTGAATTGATGCGGCTACCTCCATCGGACGGTTAGCCGTTCCGGCTCCGATAATTCCTTTGCCAGCGTCGGAAACAATAAAGCCGAAATCATCAAGAGGCGTGCCCAGGGGCGGCGCGGACTCGGCCGTATTGGGAACCATGCCGACCGCAAGAACCGCCATATCAACTTCAGTCTTAGTGATTTCGCCGGTCAAAGTGTTCTCGGCATGAAGGATCAGATTCTGATTGGCCGGATTTTCCTCTATTTTGGCCACCTTGCCGCGGTGGAAATGGAATTTCTGGTCTTCCTGGACCTTGGTATAAAAGTCTTCAAGGCGTCCCGGGGAACGAACATCGATATAGAACATGTCGACTTCAGCTTCGGGGTACTGTGTTCGAACGTACGTCGCCTGCTTCATCGAGGCCAGACAGCAGACGGCCGAGCAGTAGGGGAGATGATTCTCATCACGTGATCCGGCGCACTGGACGAAACCGATCCTGGCAACTTCCCTCTGATCCGACGGCCGGAGTATTTTGCCCTCGGTCGGGCCGTTGACCGAGGCCATTCTTTCCATCATCACGTTGGTAATGACATTTTTGTATTTACCGAAACCGAGATTATCGATTTTGGCGGCATCATACGGCTTCCAGCCGGTTGCCCAGACAATGGCGCCGATCTTGGCGGTCACCGTTCTGGGCTGCATGTCCAGCTCAATGGCATTGTACTTACAGGCTTCGACGCATTTTTTCATCCTGTCATCATTGACGAACTCGGGATCGATAACATAACGATGAGGGTACGCCATCAAATGAGGAATATAAACGGCCTTGCTCTTGTTCATGCCATGATTGAAGTCGTTGACTCTATCGATCTCGCAGACTTTTTCGCAATCGCCACAGGCAGTGCACTTGTCATTTACATAGCGCGGTTTCAGCGTGATCCTGACTTCATACCCGCCGGGAGCGCCGGTAACGCTCTCGATTTCGGCAAGAGTGAGAACCCTGACAAAAGGATTCAGACGTATCCTCTTGAGATTGATTTCTATTCCGCATGTCGGGGGGCAAAGCTTGGGGAAGTACTGGTGAATCGATGCTACTCGTCCGCCGAGACTGGGCATCCTTTCCACCAGAACAACATGTTTGCCGACTTCGGCGGTCTCGATGGCGGCTGTCATACCGGCAATGCCGCCGCCGACCACCAGTATATCGGCTTTGATCTGGTTGTCAACCGGTTCAAATTCGGCCATTTTTTAATCCTCCAAGCCGATGATACTCATAAGAGAATCATACGGCCTTTTCAGAAAAATATATTGCTTGTTAAAATTTTCACAAACCATTTAAAAAAAATATCGTACTATCCCATCCTAACTCTATTTGGAATAGTAAATTAATAAACAAATGTTTGTTTTGTCAAGAGATAAACCAAAACAAACTTGCGCAATCTTTATTTTTTTGCAAAAATTTGGATGACGCAGAAAATCCGGCCAAAGGTCATATTCCTGCTATCTGCTTGTGAAAAAAGGAACTAGCCGATTGTCGGGCTTAATTACGCTCATGGTTTCGCAATTGGGATGATAATTGTCTTGTTGGTCCTGCGGAAAAATAAAGGGGACCCAAAGGATCCCCAGATATTGTCAGATTCAGTCTTTTTAATTGCATTGTGGCGCAGATCCGGACCGGTACAGGTACTGGATGAAGTAAGTCACATCCATGAGGTTGACATTTCCGTCACCGTTCAAATCAGCTTTCCCCACCGGATCCGGGGCGCTGCCGCCCCTGTAGAGATATGCGATAATATATATAATGTCGAGTATATTAATTGAGCCGTCGCCGTTGGCATCGCCGCATAAATAATTGTACACGCTTGTTGTCAGGTCCACGTATTCGCCCATATAGCCGCATGCGGCCGCCTGGGACAGCGTCGGTTCGCTGCCGGTATAGGTAATCGTCAATAAATTGACAGGACCGGCCGGAATTGTTGCCGAGATTGAATCACTCGTTCGTAATTTGGTTATTAAAATATTCAGCTTACCGCCGCTCGCATTATAGGCCACGTCCATATTGGCGATTTGAGGAGATACATTAATAGTGTAATCGTCTTCGCTTTCAATATCGGGAGCCGAGAAACTCAGGAAGACGCCGCCGACCGAATCCTCGAAGTCAGCGTGGATCGTGGTCATTGATCCGGCCTGAAATATGGTTAAATTACCCGCGAAATCAAATGTCTCCGCCTTATCGGGCATCGGATACGGTAATGCCGCCCCCTCAACCACTCGTATCAGATATATAAGATCATTGACTGTCAAAGGCAGCCCATCCGCATTGATATCCGTGGCCGCGATCTGCGCTTCGACATTGATTATGAAAGCAGGCAAACCATACAGGAAGTAATTTGTAAAAACAATATAATCGGCAATTTCATAGGCAATACCATTAAGATTAATATCGCCTCTGTTGTCGATCGGGCCGTCACAGATGATATCCACGCCTCCATTGGCATAGTCAATCAACCGTACCGGATCTCCCGGATTTATGAAACACTCGGCCGGTGACCCATTGTAAGTAGGGAATGATGCACTCGTATCAGTGATATCTTCAAGGAAAACGTTATATACATGATTCGACAAGGCGAGTGTATTACCTCCCTCGAAGGCAATTGCATTATCGCCGCAATCCATCCAGAAGAAATCAATGGGATTGAAGGTGCATTCATAATTGTAAATATAGTTAACAAAGAAATTCAGATTAAATAGTGGGGTCCCATTCGCGACAGCCTGATTTGTCGGGTCGTTGGCGGTAGTGTTATGATATAAGGCAACCACACTGACCACCTGTGAGGGACAGGCCGGGGCGCATTCGGATGTCGATGTACGATATGAAAAATATTCCCAGCCATTCGGATCCTCGAATATCGGCCCGGGAGTTGCCTCAAGCAGGGTCAAAATATTTCCATCGTACCCAATCAGAATATCGAACCCATCCATTAATTCCGTGCCGGCTGCCTTGGTAACAGGTACAAGGACGTTTTGTCCGAACATGGCGCTTTGATAAGTGCCGATTTCGATTCGGAAAGCGGTCGTATCGGTTTGAGAGCATTCGATTTCCACGAAGCCGTCATAAAAGTCGATATATCTCAGGGGATTTTCCGGCTGTCCGGGGACCAGACACTCATCCGGCGCGCCGGACTCTCCGGGAAAGCCGAAATTAACATCGGTCATTTCGATTCCGGTAAAATCATAAACATGATCCGAGATATAAAGAACCGTTCCGGCCATATTCGAAATACTGTTATCGCTGCAGTCAAGCCAGTAAAAGCGAAGCGGGAAGAGGTAGCAGTCAAGCGAACTGTTTGTCGAGACCGCAAAATTCAAAGTAAAGAGAATCGTTCCATCCGGAATTTCCGGGGTGGTCGGGGTACTGTCATTGGGCATGTCATACAAGCCGATTATACGCAGCCAGCCGGCGGGTATGCCGGAAGCGCTGTCGCCGATTATTTCATTCCGATAGTCGAAATATTCCCAGCCGCCCGGGGTAGTAAAGATCGAGCCGGGAGTGACATCGACCAGATCCATTCCCAGAGTATCATATCGGATAACGAGGTCGAAACCGGCCATAGCAATCGAGCCGGCTTCCTTGATAACGGGAATCGAAATGTTTGAGCCAATTGTGACTCCTGACAATGAATCAATCCTGATCTGATAAGGGATTTGTGCCACGGCGGTGCCGGTCATGCCGAAAGTCAACATAAACAGGGCAAGCGCTGCGCAGGCAAAGAGCCTTACAGAGGTGGTTTGAACGGACATAGCATCCTCCATTCAGAATGTTGCTGATGTGAGTTTTAATCCCTTAGCAGTATTTTGATAGGACGACCTTAGTCAAATAAACTCGAAAAGTTTAAATAATATCCCTTCAATCATTATAATATACGCCTATAGCTAATATTCGTCAAGAAATATTTTTACTTAACCACAGTTCGGAGCCGGTCCTGATTTATATAAATAGTATATCAGATATGTAATATCCAAGATATTGACATCTCCGGAATGGTTGACGTCGGCGGCATTCATTGTCACCGGTGCCGGTCCCGATTTATAAAGGTAGGTAATCAGGTATGTTATATCCAGAATATTGCAATTGCCATCGTTGTTGATATCGCCGCAAAGATAAACCATCAAATGAACCAATTGTTCATCGTAGCTGTAATCGTCCAAAACCCGAACCGTGAAATCGACGGCCGCAGGTGCTGCCGGGGCAATGCCGATCAATGAATCACCGGCAACCGCAAGCCATCCGGG
>JBFMFJ010000269.1:0-5423 GCA_040752235.1 Candidatus Zixiibacteriota bacterium
TCCGGCTGCCAGCGTTTTCTGGGCAAGCGCTGTTCCGGGGAAGCCGGAACCGTTATCATTATATATGGTAACGTAAATATCATTGTTCCCATACATTGGATCACCATCATTATATATAAAGAATTCCACTGTCATCAGGGTTTCCGGTGTCACTCCTGATGTTGAAAATCTTTGAGCGAACTCCACAACAGGAGCACTTGTGGGAATTCCTATATAATAAGTCGGAGTGCTATAATATCCCAGCCAATAGCACGGCGCCTTTTCATTGTAGTTCGGCCTGTCAATCTGAGCGGTATATGGTATTTTTTGCGGCGGCCCCAATTCGCCTACATTGGCGCCGATTATGGCACCAAAAAGAAATACCAATAAAAGTGGTAAAAATATTATAAATTTTCGCATCTCTCATCCTCCACCGGGGTTATGAGTTAATTTCTTTGCTGCGTGTTATCTGGACGGGAGGTGCACGACTTATAAATGATATAAACGAATAATACATTTTGAATTCAGATTTCTTAATTCGGATACCGATTCCGGTCGGCTCTTGTCCGGAATACCGCTGAAATAGATGCCAAAAAATGACAAACGATTATCTTGATTCATTCAAATATATATATAAATATCTTTATTGTCAACGATTAAATGAATCGCCCGGGAGACAAAAAGACCTGCGCGAAACAGGTCTTTTTGTATCAATAATTATTACTACTTTCTAAGCGGCGGACCGCAGTTAATCAGCCATTGCTGACAACTGCATGGCGCCGGACCACCCTTGTACAGATAAGAAATAAGATAGGTGACATCCAGAATATTCACGGCGCAGTTGCAGTTGGCATCTCCGGAGCAAAGCGGATACGGCGTCGGCGCCGGACCACCCTTATAGAGATAGCTGATCAGGTAGGTCACGTCAAGAATGTTGTAAGCACCGTTGCCATTGGCCTCACCGGGGTGACAGTCGCATTGCTGTTCCGGTTCACCTGTGATAACAAAGGCCAGATCGAGCGATTGCTGGAAGTCGGGCGGTTCATACAAATCAACCCACATGCCTATTAGAGCGCCTTGCAACATGCGAATTGTGCCGGTCGTCGAACCGGACATACCAGCCAGCGGCGATCCTGGAGCGCCGACAAAATCGATTCGATAGGTAATATCGAAAAAGCTCTCAACCCACCAATCGGGATTATCAACTTTCTCCTTCACCTCAACCTGGCCGGGACACGGCAGACCATGGGCTTCGCCCGCAGTAATCCTCAGCAGGTCAAAATCGGGGTCGCCCACAATCTCACCGGTCATCGATATTATAACCGCCGGGAATATTTGAATCGGATCACCCGGGCTGGTCGGTCCGGTATTGGTTTCCATGCCGATCGGGAT
The DNA here is from genome assembly GCA_040752235.1 of Candidatus Zixiibacteriota bacterium. Classification (GTDB taxonomy): domain Bacteria; phylum Zixibacteria; class MSB-5A5; order GN15; family PGXB01; genus PGXB01. The sequence goes on from JBFMFJ010000269.1 coordinate 1,372, forward strand.
GGTAATGTTTCGCATATAGCCGGCGAGCATTCCCGTGCCGGTCATGGCAAGTTTCAGGTCGGCATTATATTCCTGCATTTCGCCGCCGAGGATTCCTCCCGGACTCCGCATAATATTATGGTAATTTGAAATTATCGGGTCAGATTCAATAGTCGTTCCCGGGGGAAGCCCGTCGATAATATGCATTGTCTCATCAGCTGCCATATATGGGCAGAATGCGGGGAAATCGATTGTACCGCTGCCATTATCGGGCGCGGTACAGAAATCCCCATAATAATCCGCCCAGGTGGCATCATCGTTCCAATGTTCTATCGATGATTTCCAGCCCCAGCGGGCAAAGGCGGGTGTGGTTTCGAAGATGGCGGTAATATTCAGCCAGTATATGGTTTGCACATCCTGCCAGAACCAGACAGCTTCCGGCAGATAGATATCATACTGATACAGACCGATATGATCTCCGGGAGCATACCATGGAATCTGCGGACTGTACCAGCCTTCGGGAGTCAGCATATCAAAAGGAGTCTCGCTGAAATAATCGGTTTCATACTCCCAGAGAATTTCTCCCGGATGGCTGTACTGCTGATCGACACCGGCCGGAACATCGGCATGTATGCTCAGAATGAATCTTTTGACATGCTGCGTGCTGCCGAATTGATAGGCGCCCCAGAAATGAATATCCTTAACCCACCCGGTCTCGGAGCACATCCAGTCATCGGCCAGAACCACCGGATATGTGGCATCCACGCCCCATCCCTGTATATTCGGAAGCTGCGGGTAATGCATCTTGGCGGGCATGCCCGGTTCCCAGGTCTCGCAGGCATCGTTTATGCCGTTACTGTTATTGTCGCCGAGACATCTTGTCCCGTCACCCTTGTAGTCAGAATTCGGTATGGCATTGCAGTCGGCCATGGTCAATTCAAGACAGCTGCCGTCTTCAAGGCAGCAGGCGCCGGTAAGAATATCGCAGGCATCATCGACTCCGTTGCCGTTGCCGTCACCAAGACAAGCGGGGGCTCCGGTCGGAGAAGCCCATCCGCCCATCTCATCACAGCAGAGCGGATCGACATCGGTGCATCCGCCGCCCGGCAGACAACAGGCCTGCGGCTGAGTGCAGATTGTTCCAACCCCTTGAGGTGTGCCGCCAAGATCGGCGCAGCACAGCGGATCAAGATTGGCACAGGTTCCATCCGGGAGACAGCATCCTTCCGGCTGTGTGCAGACAGTTCCTGCCCCCTGAGGCGTGCCGCCCAGGACATTGATACAGTCGGTCGGCAGAGCCATCACACAGGAACCATCCTGCAGACAGCAGGCTTCCGGTTCTGCCTGCATCCCGGCCGTAATCACGAAGGCCATATCCAGCGACTCGCTTTCCGGATTCGGGGGATACGTGGGACAGAATGTCGGCGGCGGGCCTCCCGCCTGTAAGAAATCAATCAAATATGTTAAATCGGCAGTGCTTACAATACAGTCACCGTTTACATCGGCCGCAGCGTAGAATGGCGGTGTTGTCCCGGGAATGAAGTACGGCGGTGGTGGACCGCCGGTAAACAGGTAAGCCTGCAGAAAAGTAACATCATCACTATCGACATCGCCGTCATTGTCGACATCACCGGGAAGATAGTGGTATCCCGGTGGCTCGAAAAGCTCATACCACTGCAGATTGCCCCAGGTAGCCCATACGGCATCATCATTCCAGTGATCCAGTGATGTTTTCCAGCCCCATTGAGTGGCGGCGGGATCCGCGACAACGGCCGAAATATTCAGCCAGTAAATCGTCCCCTGTTCCTGCCAGAACCAGTCGTTTTCTTCCAGAAAGACATTGTACTGGAAATAGGCGTCATGATCCTCGGGGAAAAACGCCCCTGTCAAAGGATCATACCATCCCTCCAGAGTCGGCGGATCAATCGGCCGCGGTATGAAATAAGCGATTTCTCTCTCCCATAGAGTCTGCCCGGGCATGCTGTAACCGGATGGATTCTGGCTGGCGGGAATATCGGCATGAATACTCAGGACAAAATAAAGAATCTGGCCCGTGATACCATGTTTCCAGGATCCCCAGAAATGGATGTCCTTTACCCAGCCGGTTTCACTGCACATCCAGTCGTCGGCGAGTACCAGCGGTTGCGTTGCATTAACATCCCAGCCGGCCTCATCGGGCAGCTGCGGGAAATGCATCTTGTGCCCGTTTTCCGGAACCCAGTCTGCCATGACCGGAGATACAAAAATCAGAAACATGGCAGCAAGGAGCGGAAAAAGATACTTTCTTCCCATTAAGTGCCTCCATTAGTTGCGTTTAACTATCGATGACCATCTATATGAATTTTTAATCATAAACCTGTCGGGACTTAATCATTGTCAGAAAACCCGGGACCGTAAACCAAGCGGGATAGAATCCTGTCAACAAAAGACTGAATTATTTGTTATTATCCCGAATAAATACACTTGCAATAACTAAAGTGGTATTTTGTCCCGGATTTATATTCTTACAAAAAAATCCTCGATATTTTGATTTCTTGAACCACGACCATAACATTGCCCATTCCCGGTATTGACGATGATCGATGTTTCAATAAATTTTCGGAAAAGACCAAGCAGAAAAGTAATGAAAAAAACAACAGTCTCTCTCAAAACCTGCTATCAATCTTATAATTAATGGATTATGGCCGTATTGTCAACAATATATTGGAGAAATAAAGGAAAGATTAGAATCGATTACTAGACCGGTATATCCAGAATAGAGTAAATTTTGTGCTTATCCATTATTCGGGCATGTCCGGCGCTGTTCGCGGCAGCGGCACACTCGACGGGATCGTTATTTGCAGCCAGGCCGGCCACAAACCCGGCGGCAAAACAGTCGCCGCAGCCGGTGGCATTTAATGAGCGCCCGGCATAAGATTTTGTCTCCGAATCAATTGCAGGATGGACAAAGCGACCTGCCCATTTTCTGTTCTCATGTCGAAAAAGATGGCAACCTTTTGAACCATCAGTGATTATAAATACTTTTGATTCGAAATTTAATTGATCTTGTGCCGCCAAATCAATCATTTCTTCAAAATCGGATTCAAGCCGATCGCCGACATTATTTTCGTTGTTGATACCTCTGGCGATTATAGCCAGTTCCAGTCGATTCATTTGAAGATAATCAGCGCAGGCGAAAACTTTCCTCCATTGCAGTGGTCTTCGGATAAACCGCGCGCCGTTTTTTCTTTTGCCGAGAGTATATGAATGTATATCGATATAAATAATCCCGGGATAATGGTGTCTCAATTTTTGCAGCGATTGAAGGTATATATCCTTTCCGGAAATATAATTCATCAAGATAATTTTGCAGTCTTCCAATCCCCGGACATCGCCATATTTCAAGGGCGGGACACCCCCCTTGAGGATTTCGCGTTTGTTTTCACTGTCAAGATAAGTCAGGTGGCAATGATTATTTTTCTCTGCAACCTTTCTGATAAGATTGATTTTGATTCCGGGAAGACGATATAATAGCCGCATCACATCAGTATAATGATTCTTTCCAACATTACAGATGGGATAAATGTCGGCGTATTCTCCGACCAGTGATGACAGCGTAACGAGATTATACAGGATTCCCCCCCAGCCTTCCTTACGGCTACCGTCAGCGAGGCGAATACTATCGCGATTGATAGTCCCGATCACACCGATTTTCATAATCGCGCCATGACTGCACCAAGGACTTCATCCACCGTGATTTCCTTCATGCATCTCATATAATCATCACCTTTTTTGGGGCATTCATTCTTGACGCATGAAATGCAGTTCAGATGACTCTTGATAACAACCGTTTTTTTGTCGGAAATGGGTGAAGTCTCGACCGGGTTATCGGCCCCGGACAGTACCACCAGAGGAGTTTCAACGGCCGCCGCCAGATGCGCCAGCCCGGAATCATTGCCTATAAAAAGTTTTGCTATCGAAAGCACCGCACCGGCCGTTTCAATATTGGTTTTTCCACAGATATTAAAAACTCGCGAATGGTTGCCGGCGATTTCCTGTCCGGCAGCAAATTCATTTGATGCCCCTATCAGGAC
>JBFMFJ010000270.1:0-5423 GCA_040752235.1 Candidatus Zixiibacteriota bacterium
AGCCGCGGGCTTCAATACCCAGAATTTTGGCCGCCTTCTTTTCACGGCAGAATTGTTCCAGAGTATCAAGCGCCTGTCTATATGCCGCCGGATTATCGAGCAGCGTCGTTATGTCTCTGAACACGATCCCCTTTTTGGGGAAATCCGGGACGGATCTTATAGTCTTTTTTAAATCAATCATCAATATTCTCCATGCCTGATTATAAAGTCTTCGAACCCCTGAGAGGTATTATACCAGTCGATTTTTATATCAGTTACATTGGCGTAGGCGGGCCCCACTCGCACTTCCTTCAGGAAATCATCTACAAGCCCGCGATCGCCCTCGGCCCTAATCTCCACGGAGCCATCGGGCATATTACAGACATATCCGTTTACCCCGTAATCCCTGGCTTTGCGGAGACACCAGTAGCGAAAACCGACCCCCTGGACAACACCGCGGACATTGACTTTGGCCCCGATAAATGTCACTTTCTCTCCTCTAATATTTCAAAAGCCCGTTTTACGGCGTCCTGAGGTTTGTCGAATTTTTCGATTTTGTCCGAAATATTCCAGGCCGACAATGACAAAAGGGGTTTGCCAAGTTTCAGGCAAAAAGCCATCTCCGATAAGGTTCCGAATTTTCCGGGCATGGCGATAACCAGGTCGGCGCAGCGGACGACAAGAAGATTTCTCCCTTCCCCCAATCCGGTCGGAATAGAATAGTCGAGATACGGATTTCCGTCCCGGCGATTTATTCCCGGGAGAATTCCAATGGTTGTTCCGCCATTTTCATGGGCTCCTTTGGAAGCGGCTTCCATAACGCCTCCCAGCCCGCCACAGACAAGAATAGCGCCTCCCCGGGCAATTCCTTTGCCCAATTCCTGGGCTTCCAGACACATCTTGCGGGAGCATTTACCGGCCCCGATAACGGCAATATAGGGCGCCGGTCTTTCGACGTTTTTCTTCTTTTTAGTCATAAAATGAGTATGTGGATTTTGAGGGTTAGCATCCTTACGGCATATCTAAATTAAATCGGGGCGACTGGACTTGAACCAGCGACCCCTTAGTCCCGAACCAAGTGCGCTACCAAACTGCGCTACGCCCCGATTTAACGATATGCTATTATATATAATCGGCATCCAAAGTCAAGCTAATTATTCTATTACGGCCTTTACAGCCTTAAGTTTACATTCTTCATGGCATCGAGCGAATCAAAGTCGGAAAAATTCACCTTCAACGGTGAAATTGAGACAGCCCCTTCACTGACCGCCTCAAAATCCGAGCCTTTTACATTTTTCCAGACCGAATCGCCGGCTATCCAATAGTAATTACGGCCGCGCGGATCTGTTTTCTCGATGACAATGTCATTATAGACTCTTTTCCCGAGTCTCGTATAGCGATATTCCCGAAACCTCGTTCCTGCCAGTCGTGGGAAATTTATGTTCAAAAAAGTGTCGGCCGGAAGACTGAATTTATTTATCTGCCGGATGAACTTGGCGATGAATTTCGCGGCCGGTTTATAAGATGCGATGTTCTCTCCATCCAGGTTGGAAACAGCCAGCGACCTGATACCGAGAATCGAACCTTCGATCGCCGCCGCCACCGTGCCGGAATAGGTGACATCCTCGCCCATATTAGCACCGTGATTGATACCCGATATCAGCAGGTCGGGCAGGCGATTCTTAAGGATGCCGTGTGTCGCCAGCATCACGCAGTCGGTGGGAGTGCCGTCGCATGAATAGCAATTCGGTCCGCGCTGGTGCATCCTCAATGGCCGATTGAGAGTAAATGAATGCGATGATGCCGATTGTTCGCGGTCGGGGGCGACAACGAGGACTTCTGCGAAACGTTTGATTTCCGCCTCGAGAGCATTCAATCCCTCGGCATAAACACCGTCATCATTGGTCAATAACACCAGCATAACAATACTCCGCCTTAATATTCTACGACCGAATGAGGAATATAAGAAATTGTCTCTATTTTGCAACAGAGGGAAAACAAAATATTTTTCAGGGACTACAAATGTCAGGAAAAGATTCTTTTCCAAACGAGTTTGACAAAACGGGCCGAATCCATGAACGGATTTATGAAAGAAGGCGAGTCATCATAGATGGTGGAAATGGGAATCTCGGCGATATCGAGATTCAATTTCCCGGCCAGAAAAAGCTGCTCCGATTCATACATATAGCCAATATATGTCTGCGTCAAAGCCTTAATCAAAGCCGTGGAAATCATTCGGTAACCGGTCTGGCTGTCGCGGATTCTCCGGCCGCTGAAAATCGAAATTATCAAGGAGGTCAGGTAATTACTCAATTTGCGATGCGGCGGCATATTTTTCGCCCGCAGATCGCGGGTGCCGATATAGAGATCGGCATAGGGGCGGTAGTTCAGAAATCGCGGGATTTCTTCCGGGAGATGCTGCAAGTCGGCATCCAGCGTCAGGACATAATCATAACCTTTCTCAAGCGCGTAGTCGAAGCCGCGCTGAAGGGTGGCCCCTTTTCCCCGGTTTGGGTCATTAGTCAAATAATTGACGCCCAGCGACTCAAGTATTTCGGCGGAATTGTCGGTCGAGCCGTCATTGATAATCAGCAGGTCGGTTTCAGGAGCCGCCTTGCGGATACGAGCAGTCAATTCAACCAGATATTTCCCGGCATTGTAGGCGGGAACAAGAATAAGAGTCTTTTTGGGTTCGCTGTTCATATCATTATTTATACATAATTCCCGCATGGAATGACCATATAAAAAAAGACTGGCCGATTCGGCCGATCCGGTTATATTTTATTAAGAGGAATCAGGTATCGTTTTGCCGATTAATCAATTATAATCGAAATAATTTTCGATTATATTTTAGATAACTTTTGTAAGTATTTATGCCCTGCGGTCTGCCATATCTTTATGCCGATACCGCCATCCCATGACCTGCCCCCTACTCATCGACCTGTCTGCCGCTGACATCGACGGAGACAATGGTAATTATTTGCATGGTCAGATTGTTGATTGGCATTCTGGCGGCCAGACGCCTTAAGATTATAGCCTGACTCAAAGAAAATATGACCCAAAAAGTAGAATAGTTAAGGCTCAGTCAACTGAAGCGATTTTATTAATATCATAAAATTCAAGAGGGCTCTCAATCCAATATATTTGTTTGAAGCAATTCCGTAATAATGCGGTATGCAATGACAATAATTTCTTAAACTGTTCCAAGTCATTAACTTTCAAAACGGCCCCTAAGAGATCAAAGAATCTCTTGCTTTCACATCTTTTTATGAAACTTGGGGTACGGTCTAAATAGATTTTTGTTCTAGGACACCAATTAGCATATACTTCCGTTAGCTCGGTATTGTAAGATATCGAATACATAAACAAAAAATAATCAGCCTCGCAGAATCTTTTAAAACCTAACATTTTTGACAATTCGCCATCTTCATACCTTGACTTGCATATATCTGCAGTTAAGCTAGTCCGCTCAAGTTTTAATCGACTATTTCTTGCAATATCAATGCTATTGATAGAAAAATCAAACTTATGATAGTTAAAATAACCGCTTTTAAAATCTTTATCTAGGAATAACCTCTTTGTTAGTACTTTATCGAGCAATCCCCACTTATTATATTTCATAAGAATGGCTACAAATGAAACAAACTGCTCAAAAACAAGAAATCTAAATCCATCGTAGCTCTTAACATTGGCATTGTTTGCCGAATTATCAGAGGAATAACAATATTCAACTGCTTCACCAAAATAATCATACAATTCATTGATTAAATCATCAAAATCAAATGAGCACGCCAAATTAACCGCCTGAATAAATTTAACAGTTATTGGTATTGCGTTTTCTATCTGGAATTTGACTGCATCGTCCAATTCAGTAAAAGAATCGAAATCTGGTGTCGTATTTCCAATCTCACTTAACATTTGTTGCTTGAATTCTCTATAAATTGCAGTAGCATAATCTGGACTCTTTATTAGTGCGTTCTTGAGATCCGCCATTGTGAGTCCCTGGCCATATTCCGGAGTAATTTTATCAATAGTACTGTGCATTGCTAAGATGTCATTGAGTAATTGACTCGCTCCTTCGCATTTTATTAAATCACAATCCAATCGCTCAAGTATTCCCATAGCCCTTTCATCAGGTTTATTGGGGTTTGCCCAAAATAATCCGTATTTATTGGTGTGTCTTTTCTTAAGTACATTTAGTATTCCATTATCAGCACCTGCATAACCCAAAATTAAAACACAGTGTTCGTTTATTACTTGGACCAATTCTTTTGTCATTAACTTGCCTAATTTTTCTAGGTCTTGAGGTGTATTCTTGATTATGCCTCGTTCCAGATCTCCATGCGGTTTATATATTCTTATTGATTTACAGTGTATTAGTGGTTCCGAGCTTCGTATATCATCTTCGGTCGCCAGTACTTGCGGAGTCAATCCTTTCTCAAGTAAAGCTCTTTCTATGTAGTTGTCAAAATTCGTCGTTATTATTGCCCTGATAATCCCTTTCCGAGCCAGTTCGGCAATTAATTTATGTGCTTCTCCAATTGGTTTATCATTCAGATATTTTCTGAGAAAATCGCGCTGTTCATTATGTCTGGAATAAATTTCAGAGATTAATTTCGCATAACTCATTCTGGCATATTTGCTATTTATAAACCACTCTTGTATATCTGGAATTTCATCTGTTTTGCCATTCTCCGCCACATATAAAAGAGACGCTGTTCTAAGCATTAGTTCCCAAGCCGTGGGTAGATCCGCATCTTTTGATACTCCAACACCTGCGAAAAGAATTAATTTCCTTTCGCCTGGTAAGGCATTGGCAACTAATCTAATTAATGGATTCATAGTCGAATAAAATAAAAAATGGTCGGGGCGAGCAGACTTGAACTGCCGACCTCTCGCACCCCAAGCGAGTGCGCTAAACCAAACTGCGCTACGCCCCGATCACAGGCACAATCTATACGATCCGTCAGAAAAGGCAAGGGAAAAGTTTTAGCAGGTCCTCGATGTCCTTCCGGATGTCTCCCACCAGTGTCCGCAATTTGCTGGTTTCGGCCAGCTCCTTTTTCTCGGGAGTCGGTTTGATGCTTTTCAGCCGATTGCGGGCGCCCTCGATAGTGTAATTTTCCTTGTAGAGAAGATGCTTGATCCGGTTGATCATCTCGATATCGCTTTTCTGGTAAATACGGTTGCCCCCGCGATTTTTCCGCGGCTTGAGCATCGGGAATTCTTTCTCCCAGAAACGCAGGACATAGGGCTCGAGGCGGGTAATTCGGGCCACCTCGCTGATCGAGTAATAAAGCTTTTCCTCTGCTTTCTTTTTACGTGGCGGCATAAAAACCTCTATCTTCTAACTCCAGATTTCTTCCTTAAGAGTGCGCCCCCTTAAATCAGTCAGGGCACGGGCCGGCGGTTTGTCCTCGAACAAGACTTTATATAATTGTCGT
>JBFMFJ010000271.1:0-5419 GCA_040752235.1 Candidatus Zixiibacteriota bacterium
GTTTGTACTGCAGTATCGATCCCGGCACCGGATAGATATCGGCGCCCGAAATGTAATGATACGGCATGTTCTCATCGAGCTGCGCCCTGTCAACCAGCGATTCATCAATCGCCTGAACCATTGCTGTCTCATTGTTGCCGGCATGACCACCCGCTTCACCATATACCAGCTCGACCAGGTCTTCGCACAATTCCCACCAGTGGATGACCGCGATATTGACCCGGTATTCGTAATAAAAATCATGCGCCGCCGCCTTCAAGGCCGCATTGTTGCCGCCATGACCGTTCATGACGATTATCTTCTTAAAGCCGACATCACGCAATGATTTGAATATGTCGAAGGTGAAATTCTGGAAATTGTCCTGCTTGACTGTCATCGAACCGGGATAACCATAAAGTGATTTCGTGATTCCGTAATTCAATGTCGGCGCGATAATGGCATTGATTTTATCAGCCAGGTAAGCGGCGATTGAATCCGGGATAAGATTATCAGTACCCAGGACAGTCACCCCATGGGCCTCAATGGTCCCCACCGGGAATATAACTGTATCGATTTTACCCGGAACCAGTTCACGGACATTCTTCCAGGTCAGTTTTTGAAGTTCTCTCTGCATGTTGATTTACCTGTTAAGATATCTATCGAGGACGACCTCGGTTTCCTTGGCAGAGATTTCATCCCCTTCGAGGCGATACTGATTAATGTCTCTGACCAGATATTCGAGGTCTTCATGATGTTCGACGGCATACCATAAATCCAATTCCGACCATGACAATCCCTGCTCCCTGAAATGGTTGGCCACCTCGGCATAAATAGTCGGGGATTTCCAGTCGAACTGCGACATTTTAACATGACATTTCTCGGTCATGCCCAGCAGGTAATATCGGCCTTCGACGGTCGGTCCGAAAACGGCATCCGATTTTTTAAGCAGCTTCAGGGCCGTCTTGAGCATTTCCGCCTTCAGGGTCGGCGTTCTGCTGCCAATAAAAAGAATGTGTTTGTATCCTTCATCAAGGCAGGCGCAGAAAACTTTTTCCATTTTTATCCCCCACCGTTCGGGCGGCAGGACATTGATGACGACGTCTTCTTCAAGCAGTCTTGCTTTACGGCCTTTTAGCCTTTTCTTCAAATACTTCAAAATGGTATTGACTGATTTTTCCGTCTTGGGCAATCCGGCATAAAAAAGGCGAAAATCAATGGACTTTAGATCAAGTATATTTACCAGCGTGTCAGCAATAAAAGCCTGATGCAAAAAATCTATCTCTTCCTTGGACAGATTATCACCCAGGTTCAGTTCGGAACCATCTTCCTGCGTTTCCTGAATGCAAATTGCCAGAACAGCCTCATTTTTCTTTATTTTAGACATAGTATATATATTGTGTTAAAATTTTCATTCATATTTTCGCCAAATATAAAAAAGCATATCCCCCTCGTCAAGAGCAGGTTTCCATATTTTTATTCTGTACAATTTGAAGAAATCGGTTATCCATTATTTGCGGAAAAATAATATGAATATTCTATATCGCCGGCACAATCAATAACATATTTTGTCTAAGATATATAGCGCCGGGACAAGGCCCATTTTACCTTGACAAACAAAGTCTTATGGCGGTATTATTGTAATTAAATTTCAGGAGGATGATCACATAAATGAGCAAATATAAAATCGCAGGATTATGGATAAATATTATCCTTGTACTGGCATTATTTCAGTTTGCCGTCATAACACCGGCGGAGGCCACAAATGACATTTTCGGCAACTTGGGAGATACCCCGGAAGAACAACTGGCTGAAATCAGAGGCGTTGTTTCCAGTAATTCGCTGAAACCGGGAAATGTTTACGATGCGGCCTTAATAGTCAATATTAAAGAAAATTGGCATATCAACTCAATTAAGCCGTTTCAAGACTGGCTTATACCCGCCGAACTTCGTATCGACACAACCAATGAATTGACGCCGTCGAATATAATTTTCCCTGATGCCGCCACTATTTTTCTTCTCGGCGAAAATATGTCGGTCTATCACGACAGCATTATTGTTCGATTCAGGCTGAAGGTAAGTAATAAGGCCCCGGCCGGCGATTATTTTTTGCCGGTGAGCTTTACTTACCAGGCATGCAATGACAAAGAATGTCGCGCTCCGATGACCCTCACCGATGAGATAGCTATTACAATTGGCGCCGAGGGGCAACCGATCAATCAGGAAATTTTTGCGTCAAACGCTGTTGCCGGTGAAAATGAAAATCAATCTGCCGCAAATGCCGAGCCCCAATCGGATCTGGAGCAACTGATTGAAAAACATGGCTTCTGGGGCTATTTCCTTGCCCTGGGGTTGGCCTTTATTACCGGTCTGCTGCTGTCTTTTTCTCCATGCACTTATCCCATGATTCCCATAACGGTCTCGATTTTCGCCGGTCAGGATCGAAGCCTCGGGCGCGGATTTATTCTATCTCTGTTTTATGTCGGATCAATGGCGGTCATGTATGGGATAATGGGCTTGATCGTATCACTCGTGGGCGGCGTGTTCGGCGCCTGGCTGGCCAGCCCGGCGGTAGTAATCGGCATCGCCGTTGTCTTTGTTATTTTTGCGCTGTCGATGTTTGGATTATATGAGCTGCAGGTGCCCTATTCGCTTCGGCAAAAACTGGGTGCAAAGCAAACCGGCGGCGGTGTGGGTGGTTCGATAGTCCTGGGTATTGTAGCCGCTTTGGTGGTATCGCCGTGCGTCGGTCCCTTTGTGGCCGGGATACTTCTTTATATAGCCACCTATGGATCGCCAATTTTCGGATTCATCACCTTGTTTATTTTCGCCGTCGGCCTGGGAACGCTTTATATATTAATAGGTACTTTTTCCTCCGCCATCAGTGCTCTCCCCGGGGCAGGAACCTGGATGGAAACAGTCAAAGGTTTCTTTGGTTTTGTCCTGCTTTTTATGGCCCTGTACTTTCTCCGTACCGTTATATCGCCGGTTTTATACTCTGTCACGGCGGCACTGCTGTTAATCGCCTTTGCCGTATTCGGAGGGGCTTTTGACAGACTAACATCGGAAGACGGCCTGTTCCCGAGATTGAAAAAGTATCTCGGCCTTCTCGCCTTGCTGGTCGGGGCCTATTTGCTGCTGGCCACAATGCTGAGCGGAAGGTTTTTGCTTCCGGAAGGCGCAAGAATTTTCCCGTCAGGGATAGTAACTCAATCAGGAACCGAAGAAAAACTGATTCCCTGGAAAACCGAACTGGAGTCAGGGCTGGCCGAAGCCGGAGCTCAGGGCAAACCGGTTTTGATCGATACCTGGGCGACCTGGTGTGTCAACTGCCGTGTTTTGGAAAAAAAGACTTTTGGCAATGCTGACGTGGCCGCCGAAGCCCGACGATTCTATCCTTTAAAAATCCAACTGGAAAAGGCCGGTTCTCCCGAGACAAAGGATTTTATGGAAAGATTCGGGATGAAGCACTATTCTCTGCCGACGACTCTGCTGCTTGATTCAAAAGGCGAGGTCAAAAAGATTATGCAGGGTGTGGTTGATCCGGATGAAATGATAGCTGAAATGCAAAAAGTCCGATAATATAAATGTCGGCAGTATTAACGACAGAATGCCTATAGCCCGATAGATTTTATCATTCTTCCCGCTTCTTGAGATTCAGAATACCGGCCAGGTCATCTTTAATAATCTGGTATAATTCTTCTTTATCGATTTTATCGATAATTTTCTTGGCCAGCTTTTCTGAAAGAACATCGACCAGGTTATTGACGAAGTGATGTATCTCCGCCTGATTGAATTCCCTCTCGGTTGACGGTTGAACGACTTCCGCAACGGCCACGGTTGTTTCTTCGACCTTTTTTGAAGAAGCCGGTGAGATTTGAGAAAGTTTCCCGGAACTTATATTTTCTACTTCCTTCTTGAATTCTGAAATAAATTCATCCACGCCTCCGGGACTAATGGCCGGTTCGGATTCGTAATCCGCCGGAACCGATTTACTTTTTTTGTCGGACGGAAATGTTATCGGCTCGACAGCATCTTTAGTGGATATTGTCTTTAATTCTGCATCCTCGTCATGGGGAGGCCTTTCGGGCTTTTTTCCGGGCGCAGTTGTTTCCTTCTGCATTTCCTTAATGAACCAGTGATAGTCATGATCCGGCTCGACCGGTTCGGTTTCTTCCGGCTTAATCAGATCCTGCTCAATCAGGCCGTATTGATCCGAGACAATTTCCAGTTTTGATGAAGACGAAAAATCGGCTTCGTTCTTTTCCGATACAGGTTCCCGCTTTACGGGAGCTTCATCCCGAATCATAAGCGATTCGACACGGTCGCTGTCGTTGAGATTGTTCTTGTCCGCATTATCTTCCGGCCGATGAATCTCAAAAATGTCCTTTTTGGGGGCCGCCGCTTTTATGTCCAACTTCAAATTTAAATTGGTCTTATCCATAACCTCAGATTCTTCGACCTCCAGCCTGTCGATTCCCAGAGCGGCATCCAGAAATTCATCGTCAACCGCTTCCATAGAAAGCGGTTCGACGGCCGCGATTTTTTCCTCCTGCTGCTCTTCGATCCCCCCCCCGACAAATAGACGCACTCTCTCAAGAAAATCCTTGGGGTCAAATGGACGCGGCAGGATCACTTCATCCGGATAGGGCAAGGCCCGTCCTTCCGGATCGGCAATCAGAAGAATCGGTATTGATGATGTATTTTCATTTTCTTCAAGGGAATCGTATAAATAGACTTCCTCGGCATCCCGCATATCGGCGCCGACAATAACCATATTGGGCTGACTGGAAATGATCAGTTCCTTTGCCTTTTCAACGGTCGAGGCCGTTATGACATCATAGCCATTTTGATGGAGGATCGATTCGGCAATGCTCCTGATAGCATCTGATTTCTCGGCAACCAATACTTTTTTTCTCATATATCCAATCCGCCCTAGGTGGTTTTGTTGTCCTTATTAGATAATATCTGGCTGGCATCTTCAAGAAATTTGCGGTCTTCCTTGGAGATATTTTCCAGACCGACCTCATTTATCTTGTCTAGTATTTTATCGACCCGTTTCATTATTTCTTCGGCTTTTTGTCGATTCTTTTCGACTTTTATCTCTTTCCTCTTGAGCCGCTTGGATTTAAACCAGTTGGGGATAATACTCCAGTGCCAGTCCAGTTTGATATAGCCAAATGCCACGACTGCGCCTCCCAAATGCGCCAGATGAGCCACATTTGGCCCCGAGGCGACAAAATTGAGCAGCGCAAAGAGCGGAATCGCCCAGCGAACTTTCATCGGAAATAGAAAGAAGATGTAAAGAATCCGGTCTGGAAACATAAACCAGTAGGCCGCCAGGACTCCATAGATTGCCCCGGATGCGCCTACGATCGGGTATGAGAGTCCGGGATTAAAAATTAGAGACATCAGGCTCCCTCCCAGACCGCACAGTATATAG
>JBFMFJ010000272.1:0-5414 GCA_040752235.1 Candidatus Zixiibacteriota bacterium
ACCATTGAGTGCAATGAATCAACTGATCCATCTCATACCGGTTATGCGACTGCCGTGGACAATTGTGATGCCTCGCCTGTGTTAACGTATTCGGACTATTCGAACAAAGGCACAATTACCCGTACCTGGACGGCCACTGATGCCTGCGGCAACAGCAGCCAGTGCCAGCAGACCATTACAATTAATGATACAACCGATCCGGTCATAACCTGTCCCGCCAATATCGCTATTTCATGTGATGCCTCGATTGATCCGTCCAATACCGGCTGGGCGACAGCCACCGATAATTGCGATCAGAATCCGACCATCACATATACCGACAGCGAAACGGCCGGAAGCTGTCCGCAGGAAAAGACGATCACGAGAACATGGAAAGCGGCCGATGATGCCGGTAATTTCGTTGAATGTCAGCAGATTATCACGGTTGAAGATAATGTCTCGCCTCAGATAACCTGCCCGCCGGCTTATGTTTTCGAATGCAACGAATCAACCGATCCCGGTGTGACCGGCTATCCCGGAGTCAGCGATAACTGCGACCCGAGTCCCATTGTCAGCTACACCGATTCGCTGTCCGGAACGACGATTGTAAGAAAGTGGACGGCGACCGATCATTGCGGCAACTCTGTCACATGCCTGCAGACGATAACGCCGGCACCGAATGAACCTCCGGTGGCAACGTGTCCGGGCGATACGACAATATTCCTTTGCAGCCTGACCGAAACCGCTCTGGCCGGATTCTTCTATAGCGATCCGGACGACAATCTGGCAACGATTGATCTGGAGGGTGGGAATCTTGACGGCAATGTCGCCCATTTCACGCCCGTTGAAGGCGTCAATGTCCTGACCTTGATTGTCCAGGATGAATGTGGCGAGGTTGACTCCTGCAAAACCATCGTTACCGTGATTCTGAACAGCCCGCCTTCTGCCGGTGATGATTACAGTACCTCAATGTTCCAGTGTAACAACAACCAGATTTGCCTGACTGGTTTCTCCTGCAGCGATATCGATGGTAATCTGACGGATTGTTATGCGGTGGGCGGCATCCTGACAGGCGGTAGCGTATGCTTCACGCCGTCAAACGGCATTAACACCGTTAAAATTATTGCCGTCGATGCCTGTGGGGCGGCTGATACTGCATTAATCACCGTTAATGTAACTATAAATAGTGCACCCGTTACGACCTGCCCGGGATTCACGACTCAGAATCAGTTTGAACTGCCTGCCGAGATTTGTGTCTCCGGCTTTAATTGTTATGATGCCGACGGAAATCTGACAATCTGCACGGCTGCTGTAACGGGTGATGAAGGCACGATAGCCAGCACTTTCGACGGCGGCACTGTTTGCTTTACGGCTGATGCCATGGGCATGTATTCGATAATGTTGTCGGCGACCGACGAATGCGGCGCCACCAGCACTTGCGTTACCGAAGTCTTTGTAAAGAAGGTTTCCAACTGCCCGATCGTCAGAATCGAAAAGACTCACAATACCTATCAGGGATATTATGAGAATGTCTCGATAACGATTGAAAACAGCAGCTATGATTTCGAGGCCTTCGACTTCCTGATCGCTTACGATGCCTCGGCCCTTAGTCCGGTGGAAGTAGTTAAAGGGCAATGGCTTACGAACTGCGATTGGGAATACTTCACGTACCGGTTTGGTGTCAATGGCAACTGCGGCACGGCCTGCCCGTCGGGTCTGTTGAGGATTATTGCCATCGCCGAAATGAACGACGGCGCCAATCATCCGTCGTGTTACGGCCCGCCCGACGGAGCGGAATATGAGCTTGCCATAATGAGGTTCCTTGTTACGAATGATCGGACCTTTGAGTGTCAGTATGTACCCATTTCATTCTTCTGGACCGATTGCGGTGACAACAGTATATCGGGCATGGATGGTGAAATCCTGTATATTGATAATATTGTGTACGATTTCACCGGAAATGTTATCTGGGATGAAGAGGATGATTTGATCTATCCCGAGGGCGAAAGAATTCCTTATATAGGCGCTCCGGATCTTTGTCTTAATCCCGATCCGCTCAAACCCACAGCAGTGCGTTGCGTTGAGTTTGTCTTCGGCGGCGTCGATATAATTTGCTCCGATAGCATTGACGCCCCCGGCGATATTAACCTCAACGGAGTGGCGAATGAAATTGCCGATGCCGTCGTCTTTACCAATTACTTCATATACGGCCTGCAGGCCTTCAATGTTAATGTCGAAGGGCAGAAGGCGGCTACCGATGTCAATAAAGACGGCGTTATCCTGACGGTTTCGGATCTGGTGTATCTCGTCCGTATTATATGCGGCGATGCCCTTCCGATTCCGAAGATTGCTCCTCATGTCGAAGCTCAATTCAGCGTCACGAACGGTGTCCTGAATGTTGATAATCCGCTTGGTGCAGCCCATATCATTATTAAGGGCGATGCGGCGGTGGAAATCGGACAAGGCGCGTCGCATATGGAGATGGCATATCATTTCGACGGCCGGAACACCAACGTGCTGATCTACAGTTTAACTCCGGATAATTCATTCAGCGGGGATATCCTTGTCACCGATGGCGAGATTGTGTCGATCGATGCAGCCGACTATGACGGCAATGCCTGCACGGTCAAGCTGGTTCCGAATGCATTCAGTCTGACCGGGTATCCCAATCCGTTCAATCCGGTGACCAATATTGGAATGAATCTGCCGACCGTAACTGATTGGACAATAGAAATTTATAACGTTATGGGACGCAAGGTGGCCGAGTTCAGCGGGCGTAATGAATCCGGACTGGTTACAATACAGTGGGATGCGTCCGATCAGGCCTCGGGAGTTTATTTCTTCAAGGCCGAAGCCGGCAAATATACTGCCTCGAGAAAAATGCTTCTTCTGAAATAATATATAAAAGAGAGGCAAGCTAAAGAGGCCCCCGAATCGGGGGCCTTTTATTTTGCACTATTCATGAATATCATGTTTATAGAAATAAGCGTAATCAGTACAAGATGGGATCGATATGTCTGATAGCGTTTTTATGAATTCTACATCTTTAGCTGGTGTTTGGCCAGTTCGCGGTACAGAGGAGAGCTCTGCATCAATTCATCATGCCGCCCTTCATCGACGATCCTTCCCTTATCCAGGGCAATGATGCGATCGGCATGCTGAATGGTCGAGAGGCGGTGGGCGATGATGATGGCAGTCTTATCCCCGAGAATTTCTTTCAGTGATTCCTGAATAAGGTGTTCGGAACGTGAATCAAGCGCCGAGGTTGCCTCGTCAAGGAAGATAATCGGCGGATTCTTTAGAATGGCGCGGGCGAGACAAATTCTCTGCTTTTCGCCGCCGGAAATGGTGACGCCGCGCTCTCCGACCTCGGTCTGATACTGCTCGGGGAGGGACATTATGAAATCATGAATATTCGCAATTTTGGCCGCCCGGATTATATCATCCTGTGCAGCCCAGGGATTGGAATATGCGATGTTATTAAAAATACTGGTCTTGAATAACAAAGGATCCTGATCAACCAGACCTATGTTTCCGCGTAACGATTTAAGAGAAATCTGGCGGATATCGATTTCATCTATTGATATGGAGCCCGACCGAAATTCAAAAAAACGCAGAAGAAGATTTACCAGAGTGGTTTTCCCGGAACCTGAAGGTCCGACAATCGCGACTTTCTCACCCTCACGAATATCCAGGCAAAGCTTGTCAAAGACAAGACCACCGGAATTATATCCGAAAGAGACATTATCAAGCTTAATATGGCCCCTGGCCCTCTCGAGCTTAATCGGGTGGGCCGGTTCGGTTACAGCGGGGGAGATATCCAGATATTCAAAGAAACGATTGACGGAGGCCATATTCGATTGCACCTGAACATGGATTGATGCTATACTCTGTATGGGAGAGTAGAGATAGGAGAGAAGCATATAAAAAGCTATCAGGGCGCCCAGCTTCATGGTGCCGCCCGCAATCATATAGGTTCCCCATGAAAGGACCACAATCGGCCCGGCCATATTGACAAGATTGACGAGGTTTACCGTGAGTGAATTCGTGACACTGTGTTTTATATAAAGGCCGGTCAGTTTACCGAGAATGCCATCGACCTTTTTCTTTTCGCCCTCTTCCTGACTGAAAGCCTTGACTGTCTTTATGGAGAGCAATGATTCCTGCAGCTTGGCCGACAATGCAGCAGCAGTCTCCTGCACATTCTTGGCTATTAAATGTATTTTGGCGCCGTATTTCATGGCCAATAGAATGGTGAGGGGAACGGGGATCAATGCTATCAGCGTCAAAATCCAGTCTGTCATCATCAGATAAATCGAGATGGCGATAAGCATCATGATATTGGTCAGGAAGACGAGCAGAGTGGAGGTAAGGAGATATTGTATAAGCTGGATATCCGACAGAAGCCGGGACATCATCTCACCAACCTGGTGGCTCTGATGAAAATCCAGAGTAAGCATTTCAAGATGGCCAAATAACTGAGAGCGCATGCTGGCTATAATATTGGCGCCGATATATCCGACCAGATAATCACGGATATATGAAAATATGACATTAAAGAGATAAATACCCAAAAGCACCAGCCCGAAGTAAACGACCGGCATTACATCTATGCCGTTTTGGGCCTGGGCTGTCAATGAGGGGATGAGATCATCAATCAGGTATTTGACAGCCAGGGGCATCGCCAGGATAAGAGCCGCGATGACCCCCATATCAATAAGAGTCAGGAGTTCAAGATGCCAGTGCGGCTTGAGATACCCCCACAGACGTATTATTGTCTGTTTTTTTATTTTCATATATTAGGCAGGTTGTCTAGGCCTGCCGCGCTTTGGCCATTTCCTCTTCGGTATCCCTGATACTTTCCAGCAATTGGGCTATATAGAAGGGATCCTTGCACTCGATTCCCTGCTCTTTTTCAATGTGATATGTGCAAAACGGGTTATTGGCGCGTTCGCCGGTCGCTGAGACGGAAGTTGTCGCACAACCTCCCCTGCAAAGAGGCAGGTAACGGCAATCATGGCAAAAACCGGTGGCGGTCTCCTTCGTGAATTTGCGGTTGTAAGCAAAACTATCCGGATTATTCCAAATCTCGGTAAAGGAGGAATCCCTTATGTTGCCTTCCACAAACTGCTCCTGCATTGAAAGGCATCCTTTGACATTGCCGTTGGAGCAAATACCAGCCACTCTGGTTCCGGCAAAACAACCGTAATATGTGTTTTTGCCGATCATTTCATATCCTTTGCAGCCATAATATCCGATGTTTTCGCCGGCTATTGCCTTAATGCGATCATCTTTCGTCAGTTCGATGACCTTATCAACAAACCTCGGATAATTGTCGAGTGACATTACGAGGTCACTATGGTCCCTCATTCTTCCTGTACTCGTAGTCATCTGGATACGCCATTGTTTGGCACCGATATTCACCAGAATATCGC
>JBFMFJ010000273.1:0-5408 GCA_040752235.1 Candidatus Zixiibacteriota bacterium
CAGCTTCGATACCGGGACAATGATCTTCTTCAGTCTTTTAATTTCATCTTTTGTCGCCAATTGAATTTGCTCGAACCGAACGCTGTCTTCCTGTGATATCAACCCGAGTTTCCCGGCATAGCCAAAAAGCCGGTCGCGGGCATTGTCTTCCCGAAGCCGCAGCCGATATTCGGCCCGCGAGGTAAACATCCGGTAAGGTTCTGTAGTCGATAATGTTATCAAATCGTCAATCATAACGCCGATATAGGACTCAGCTCGGCTGAGAACAAAGGGAGGCTCACCGGCGATTTTCAGACAAGCATTAACGGCCGCCATCAAACCCTGGCCGCCCGCTTCTTCATAGCCGGATGTGCCGTTTATCTGTCCTGCAAAATATAAGCCTTCGACATGTCGGGTCTCAAGTGTCGCCCGGATCTGGTAGGCGGGGCAGTAATCATACTCAATAGCATAGCCCGGCTTGGTTATTTCGGCTTTTTCCAAGCCAATCACAGTCCGTATCGCCTCATACTGGACATCCTCCGGAAGCGAGGTCGAAAAACCATTGGGATAGATTTCATCGGTGCCGTTGCCTTCCGGCTCAAGAAAAATCTGATGCCGAGGCTTGTCGTTGAACCGGTGAATCTTATCCTCAATTGAGGGGCAATAGCGTGGCCCGCGCGACTTTATCTGCCCCGAAAACATTGGCGACCGAAGCAGGTTGCGCATAATGATTTCTTTAGTTCTGTCGGTCGTGTAGGTCAGATAGCAGGGAACCTGATTAATCTGATACGGCCGGGTGGCATAGGAAAAAAACGGAATCGGCTCTAAACCGGGTTGCAGTTCACAGCGTTCATAATCGATGGTTTTGCCGTCAAGCCGCGGCGGTGTCCCGGTCTTTAGCCGGCCCACCTCGAATCCCAGGTTTCGCAAAGAATCACTGAGCTTATAGGCCGCTTTATCGCCATGGCGGCCGGCCTCAATTTTCTTCTCGCCAATATGAATCAATCCGCTTAAGAATGTCCCGGTACATAAGATTACCGCCCGCGAAAATATTTTCCGGCCATCTTCAGTTTTAATTCCAATTGCCTTGTTATCGCCGGTCAGAACGGCTTCGGCAGTGGCTTCAATCACCTCGACTCCCGGCGCTGCGGCGACAAAATCGGAGACATACTTTGTATATGCCACCCGGTCAGCCTGGGCTCGAGTCGACCAAACCGCCGGCCCGCGGGACAGGTTGAGCTTCCGGAACTGTATCCCGGTGGCGTCAATGGCCTTGCCCATCAATCCGCCAAGTGCATCTATCTCCTTGACAATATGCGATTTACCGAGCCCGCCAACAGCCGGATTGCAGGACATCAAAGCCAGTTTTCGACGATCCATCGTGACCAGCGCGACCGTCCGACCCATCCTCGAAGCAGCCAGAACCGCCTCCACTCCGGCATGTCCGCCGCCAACCACAATTATGTCAAAATCAGACTGTTTCACGTGAAACGAACCGCCAACATTATATATGCTTTATTTACCAACGCAAAAGCGCGAGAAAATATTCTCCAATATCTCATCAAAATATACTCTGCCCGTTATTTCGTCAATTTCATTCAGGCCAATCCTCAACTCGAAAGCAATCAATTCGGGTGATTCGTTGTGAGCGATTTTCTTCCGGGCGCGCGCGAAAGCTTTCAGGAAATTATCGAGCTTTTTCTTGTGCCGCGCCGATGTCACCACCAGCCTGTCTGTCAAATCCGGCATACTCTTACTTATACGATTGACCAGTTCTTTTCTCAAGAGCTTAAATCCGGCTTCAGTCCGGCATGAGATCCTGACTATCCCAGAACAACCGTCCATTTTAAAGGCGTTTCCGGCCGCCTTTTTATCATATTTCTCCACCTTGTCTATCTTGTTAATCACAATCAGAACATTCCCTTTTGCCGGCAGGTCGGCCACATCCCGGATTGTCTCCGGCTCCCAGCTTTTTCTGGTAATATCAACAATCCAGATTACCAGGTCGGAATCCCTGATAATGTTATAAGCCGATACTTGTCCCGCTTTTTCGATTTGCCCGCCTTTGGCCCGAAGACCGGCGGTATCGGTGATAGAGACCGGGACCCCTTCCAGGTCGATCCACTCGGTCAAATAATCACGGGTCGTACCCGGAGTCGGTGCCACGATAGCCCGATCCTTATTGAGCATCAGATTGAACAGCGATGACTTCCCGGCATTGGGACGCCCCGCGATGGCTATTTTATAACCTTCCTTGAGTATCTGACCGGCCTGATAGGACTCGCTTAATTCTTTGGCCTGAGAAATGATGGCATCAATATTATCCAGCAGCCGATTCTTATCTCCGATTTCCAGATCCTCCTCGGGATAATCAACCGAGGCTTCGACCTCCGCCAGCAGCTCCACCACACCTTTGCGAATGGCATCGATATACTCGGTCGTTTTCCCAAGAAGATTTCCACGGGCAGCATTGTATGAATATTCGGTTTTGGAGGCTATTAGATCGGCCACCGCCTCGGCCTTGGTCAGATCTATTCGGCCCGACAAAAAGGCTCTTTTAGTGAATTCGCCCGGTTCGGCCGGCCGCACCTGATGGCTGAGTATTTCCTGGAGTATTCGCTTCAATACATATTGGCCGCCATGGCAAAAGATCTCGGCCTGCTCCTGGCCGGTGTATGACTGGCCCCGGGGCATCCGGACCATGGTCACTTCGTCAATTATCTCACCATGCGGATTGACTATATGACCATAATATAGATGAAAGAATCGATCCGGTTTGAACTCCGGATCAATAGGACGAAAAATTTTTACAATGATTTTTGAAGTCTCGGGACCGGAAATACGGATTGCCCCGATACCGCCCTCGCCGGGCGGCGTGATTATCGCGGCAATTGTGTCATCTTTGGATATGTTCTTTTTTTTTTCATCGAAATCTATTTGACGACTTCAACATCCGGCTGTGATGGCTTTCTGAAAATAATCTGTTCCACGAATGAAAAGAGTGAGAAACAGGTCCAGTAAAGCACCAGCCCGGCTGATGCGGAGTAGAAAAAGACGCCCATCATCAGCGGCATAATATAAGTCAGCATTTTGTTTTTCGGATCGGTCATCGACATCTTCTGCTGGACGAACATCAAGGCAACCATCAGGACAACCAATATTATATATGGATCGGTTATTGACATCGCTCCGCGTGAAAGATCATTCCACCAGAAAACAAACGGCGCCTGGCGCAAAAGAATAGTCGAGCGGAAGACGGCGAAAAGAGCGAAGAACAAGGGCATCTGCGGCAGGAACGGCAGACATCCCGACAGAGGATTAATCCCCTTATCCTTATAAAGTTTCATCATCTCCCGATTCAAAGCCTGCGGATTATTCTTGTGTTTCACCTGGAGTTCCTTCATCTGCGGCTGGATTTCCTTCATGGCCTGCATCGATCTGACTGTCTTCTTGGACAATGGCCATGTGATCAGTTTAATAAGCAGTGAAAAGACAATTATGACAAGACCATAATTGGGGATAAAGCTGTACATCCGGGGCAGAAGCCACATGATCGGAATGGCGAAAATCTTGATAATCCAGCCGACAAACGGCGTGGTTCCGATATCGATTATATCCACGACACCATTGTTGAATTCATTCAGCCGCTCATAATCCATCGGGCCGACGTACACCGAAAAGCTGTCCTTCACCGGCTCATTAAAGGGAGCTTCCATCAGCATCCCGATTGCCAGTTCGCGGCCTTCCACCTTTTTGCCGTTGATCAGGAGATTATCCTTAAAACCTGATGCAATCGTTCCTGTCCCCGGTCTGGTCCGGGGAATCATAATAGCCGCAAAGTACTTTGATCTTGTTGCCACCCAATTTGTTGTGCCGTCGTAAGTAACGCTGAACTGACCATTATTATAATCGTCGAATTTGACTCGCTCACCGGCCTGCATCGCCATGGCCCACATTGACCTGTAATCATCAGCTATATCCAGTTCGGTCGGCATCAGCTTGTTGTTCCACTCCAGAGCATATCTTCGATCAAACCCGATGGCATTCGGATTACTTACTTCGATTACCAGATCATAGTCATACCGGTCGGCATAAAAATGGTAGCGTTTGGTGATAGTCGCATCATCCTTGCGATAGGTGTAGGTCACCTCAGTCGAGCCACTCGAGACCTTTCGAATTCTCTCACGTACTGAGCACTCGAACACATAGCTCCCGGTTGATATTGACCTCCCGTTGAACTTGAGTTCCGGGGTTGAGACAATATTGTCGGGAAGCATCTCCACCGGCTCTCCATCGCCGGCATAAAGGTAGTCAACCAGCTTCAATGAAACCGGGCCGCCGCCGTAGTTCGACAGCCCCACTTTCATGACATTAGTCTCGATAAATATGGTATCTTCAGGAGGTGCTGGCAATGTGTCAATATCAGGTTGAGTAGATTCAGCCATTTGGGCAGTGGATTCTGCCATATCAGCAGTAGCTGGTTGAGTAGGAGTCACATTTTGAGATTTAACATTTTGTGAATCAGCTTGTTGTGTCGTTTGCTCGGTGGCGACAGGCCGTTCCGTTGGTTTAATAAAACCAAGCTTGGTCATTATCGGGACCCAGAATATAACCAGAACCCCGAGAAGTATTATAATTGGTATTGCTTTCTTGTCCAAAACTAACTCCGTTTATTAATCATCCTGATTTTTCAAGGGCACCGGGTCATAACCCCCATCATGCCAGGGGTGACAACGGAAAATTCTCCTGATCGCCATGATCGATCCGCTCCAGGCCCCGTATTCCTTGATGGCATCCTCGGCATAATGAGAGCAGGTGGGGTAATACCGACATTGATTGCCTATCAAAGGCGACAGGGTATATCGATACAATGTTATTAATATTAACAGCGGATAGCTGAATATGGATATTTTGCGGTCAGGCATTTATTTTCAACGACTTAAACAGGTCTTCCAGTTCGCTTTCAAGCATCTCGTGACTGGCATTATCGGCCGCACCCTTAAAGCGGACAATAAAGCTGCCCTCGATATTTTCATGCTTTTGAAGCTTTCTGAAATCCTCACGCATCCAGCGCTTTATTCGATTGCGCGCCACAGCCTTACCAGCTCTCCCGGATATTAAAAAAGCAACCTGATAATTCCCGGCTCCTTCCGGCACCACACGGTCATAATAAAGCTCCAGACGGCTGGAGGTATGTTTTTTCCCGGAGCGAAGCAGTGATTGAATCATCATTTTGCTTTTCAGGCTGTAACGGGACAATTTTTTATCTATTTTTTCTTTTTGCTGCTGATTGACAGTCTTTTTCTGCCTTTGGCCCGCCGACGCGCCAGAACCTGACGGCCGGTCCGGGATGACATTCTCTTCCTGAAACCGTGGTCGTTTATCTTTTTCCGGTTCGATGGCTGAAATGTTCTTTTCATATTCGTCTC
>JBFMFJ010000274.1:0-5380 GCA_040752235.1 Candidatus Zixiibacteriota bacterium
CATCGACTATATTCCCGCTTCAATAGGCATCCGGTCGCAATATTCCAAAATCCTGCCTTATTCGGCGGAGAAACTTGAAAGTGATTTCTCGAGCCTTCCCGTATTGAAGAAGTGGGATGAGGTGAAAAAAGACCTTGATGGCACCATCTCGGCTATCGCGTCGGTGGCACAGCCTCAATTCGGGATAAACCGCACTGAATTGTATCACCCAAGCGGGTCTATTATCTACTTTCCCTATTACATATTGGATATGAATACGGGTGATACCGGAAGCCGGTTTATTTCCGATGGTGTGACGGGAAAAGTAATCAGCCGAATAGAAAAAGAGATCGACACTAATCAGATGCAGAATCAGCCGCCGGGCAATATGGAATTCGGCCGATTGACGGTGGATTTTCATCGTTGTCTTAATTGCGGCGTAGATCTTCCGGCGCGACAATCATATGTTTATATCTGCGACAACTGCGGCCGTTTAATTACACCGGGCAGAATGCGTAATGTCAGAAAAATATATTATACAGGTTCCGGCGGGGCGCAGGATCGCATGTTTCCTTTTTGGGCGCTCAAGCTTAAAAAGGATGACGCTCAAAGGCTGCGCAAATTTTTTGGCGGCATCTATGATTCCGATACGCTGACTATCCCCGCTTTCAAAATTCCCAATTTCGAGGCCATGTTTCGCCTGGCCAAACGGATTTCGACGGCCATACCGAAACTGGAATTACTGCCACTGGAGAGACAGACATCGCATTTCGCCGATGTGAATGTTAGTCTCGATGATGCCCTGACGACGGCTGAGGTCATTATTCAAAGGGAATATATAAATCAGACCGGCAGCGGGAAATTCACGGGGACTCTTAATCCGGATGAAATCAGCCTATTTTATGCCCCATTCCGAAAGGAGCATTATTTCTATGTGGATAGCGTCCTGGGCGCGGTGACATTCGAAAAGGGTTTGGCTTCATAAATAAACCATCAACCGGCTTCCATGTATTTACACGCAAAAAAAAGCCAGCGGTGAGAGCACGACACCGCCGGCTGAAAGGGCCCGTCCTAATAGGACGAGCCGGAAGTCAATTCCCCCCTGAATCATAAATTTGATAGCGGAGACAACAACTTCGAAAGGAAAATATAAGATTTATTAGCCCCGGCATAAATTGGGTCATTTTCACGTTATCGAATTAATCTTTATCAAAAGTATTTATTCTTCCATTGTATATAATATCAAATTCTATGCCAAAATCGGATTTTGCGACGCGCCCCTAAGTGTTTGCTGGATTATAGGTTAGTTGCCTTGCGGAATACCATGAATGGCCTTGTGTGGTGATTTTCACCACATATGCGCCTTCATGTCGATGTTCATTTAACCAAGAGTTATATCAAGCTCCTTAATCATTTTGTGTAAATTGGACTTGTCGAGCGAAAGAAGCCGCGCCGCCCCGCTTATGTTATTACCCGATTGAACCAGGGCCTTCACAATAATCAGCCGCTTCATTTCCCTCAGTTGATCCGAGAAGCTGACACTCCCGTTATCTGTATAACCGGGGAATGATAACTGCCTTTCCACATCGGCCCTGGTGACATAATATGAAATGGAAATATCCATTAAGGCCTTGACGGTATATATTAGTTCCCGGACATTACCCGGCCAGTGGTAATCAACGAGCAGATCGATCGCAGCCGGCTCAAAGATTTTGCAGCCATCCCTCTTTTCAATGGAATAATGTTCCACGACATAATCTATCAAATCGGGAATATCCTCGCGGCGTTCTTTAAGCGACGGCAGGACAATGGTGACCATCTTGAGCCGGTAATAAAGGTCCTCGCGGAAATCGCCGGAGGCCACCAGCTCCTCAAGATTTTTATTGGTGGCACAGATGACCCTTACATCGGCCCTTTCCACTGCCGGCGAACCCATTTTCTGATATTCACCTGTCTCCAGCACACGCAGGAGTTTCATCTGTGAGGTCGAGTCCAGGTCGGAAATTTCATCAAGGAATAAGGTCCCTTCGTGAGCATACTCGAACATGCCGATTCTGTTCTCGGTAGCCCCGGTGAAAGCGCCCTTGAGATGACCGAATAACTGCGATTCGACCAGATCAGGTTGTTTATGGTTGCAGTTCAGGATTCCCAGTCTTTTTTGAGAACGTGCACTCCGTTTATGAATGGCTCTGGCCACCAATTCTTTTCCGCTGCCGGTCGGCCCGATTATCATGACCTTACTGTCGGTCGGAGCTATTTTCTCAATGGTCCGATAGACAGCCTGCATTAAAGCGGATTTGCCGACCATACCATATTCGGCACGGGCCATCTCGATAAGATGAGAGCTCTTTCTTTCGAGCTTCTTGAAACCGACCGCATTTCTGACGGTGCGGTATAATCGAACCGGCTGTTCGCTTTTGACGACATAGTCATAAGGTCGATACTGCCGGTCTATTTTGTTCTCGGAAAAATCACCCGGGTACCCGGTATAAAATATAATTGGCAAATCCGGGACAATTTTACTTATCGCAGATGCAGTCTCAAGCCCACCCATTCCGGCCATCCTGATATCCAGGACGACGGCGTCAAGATTGGCATTGCGGCCGACCGCAGTGACCGCCTCCTTACCCGATGCGGCAGTCAGGACTTCGAATTCGTCGATAAAGGCCTCATATAAGGATTCCAATACCAGATTGTCGTCATCGACAACAAGAATCCGGCCATGTTTCTCCATTGACCCCTCCAGCATGATGATTAATGCGATTTAACCGAGCGGCAACAATATAATAAATTTCGTTCCCATGTCCAGCGAAGAATGGACCTGAATGCTACCATTATATAGATCGACAATTTTCTTGACTATTGCCAGCCCCAATCCGGTTCCCGAACTCGGTTTGGTGCTGAAAAAAACATCAAAAATGCGCTCAATATTTTCTTCAGGGATGCCGCTTCCGCTGTCTTCAACTTCGATATGAGCGTTATTGTCACTATTTTGGGCGGTAATGGTCAGCAAACGATTTTCGACTCCTGTCATGGCATCCAGGGCATTGATAAAAATATTATTGATCAGGGAATAGGCATGAGCCTCAAAACAGCGGATGACCAGTCCATCATTGATTTTTGTATTTATACTTACACCCAATTTCTGGATTATCGTCTCGTGTTCTTCAATAACATTTTCGATGATATGTTTAAGGTTGACAAGATCATCACTTTTTTCCAAATCCAGACGGGAATAACGGGTAACCAGTTGAGTCATGTTATTAGCCCTGTTAATGGCCCGCCCGGTTAAATCAATAAGCCGCGCGACTCGTTCGGCGTCATCTATCCGGCCCGACTCCAAAAGACGTCCCAGTTTGTCGAGGGAGTTCAGCGCCGGACTGAGCGCATTGTGGATTTCATGGGCGACTCCGCCAGCTATCCCTTTGGCCTGCTTGTACTTTTCGGCGGCGATTAACTTCTCCTGGGTTCTTTTCAGTTCCTGCAAGGCGTCATTGATTTGATCGCGCTGGCTGGAGATTATCTTATTCTTTTGCCTGAACTTGGCAAGAATAAGCCAGATTACGGCAATGATGAGACTGAGGGGAACAAATGCCGCCAGAAAGGCCAGTAACGGCTTTCTTGAAAAAACCGTCTGCCATGGCGTACGGCCGAAGGATAGAATGATATTTTCCTGTCCTTTGTCTCCATTCAGGATCATTCGTTGTTTAAGTAAATGCTGTTGCGGACGAGAATCCCAAAAATACTTATAGCTGATGTCAGTCATTTGGTCAAGCTGAGCAAGAGGCTGAAATGACAGGTCGGTCAGGGTCAACTTTTTATCGGCCGTTCGTAAAAGCAGTTGATTGTCGCCAATACCCAGGAAATCGAAGCAATCCCAGACTTCCAGATCGGCATAAGTACTGCAAACGCAAAGAGTGTTTAATGCCTGATCATAAATAGACAGGAAATTGTTTTTGAAAGAGGCGAATATTTCATCAGCGCCATCATTATCTATGTCATAGCAGACAAGCTGATTGACTTCGCGTCCTTCTCCGAGATCAAATATTTGTAATATGTCCCCGGATAAATCCATAATATAGGAACCTGTTTCCGGCGCATCGGGGAACTTTTCAAGATGAGCCGTGGCGCCCTCAAAATACGGAACCAGTAGTTCAGTGATTCCGTCCCCGTTATAATCAATGATTACCGGTTTTCCTCCTGTAAACGTGCCGCCTGTAACAATTTTCCACTCTTCTTCCCCATCCTTATTCAGGGCAATGACATACGAATGTCGATCATCCATATCCCGCATTACCGCTGCATTACCCTTGGAGTTGAATCCGAGAATCAGCAGACGCTTGCCGCCACGGTCAATCACATCACAAAAAGTGTTGAAAAGATTGATTATTCCCGCAAACTCATATTCCCAAAGAATCTTGTCGTTTCGCCAGTCAAGGCAGATCATTTTACGGGGATAGAGATCATAGCCGGTATCGATGCCGACCAGAATTTCCTGGAAGCCGTCGCCATTTATGTCGCATTTTCCGGGAAAATATGAGCTTCCATCCCAATAACCATTATGGTCTCGATCCGTCCCCATTCCCAGGTACTTTATATATCTGAATTTATCTTGCGGGTGAAGAATTTCCAGCCAGAGGCTGTCATGGCGACCATATGTGAAGGCGACCTCATCAACTCCATCATTATCAAAATCAAAAGGCAGGACATTAAAAACCGCCACCGTATTTAAATTTACCTGTCGAAGCGCCTGTCCTAAAATAGGATCGGGACGGAAGACTATCGCGGTCACGGAATCAGGCTGGCGCCAATTATTGCCGATCGTGCATAGCCCGATTTTGCCATCAGGATCGATTTTTATCGGCATCCAGAATTCGGCAATGGAATTTGAAACCTTTATCTGAGGAACAAAGCGGTATTTTAATATTGTCGGATCATCTATCGGGTCAAAAGTACAGTATTTGACAGAGGCCGAAGCCGCAAATGTGCCCCACACCAGCCAAAATGAAAACAGTATATAGCAGACTATATTTTTAGACATATTCTGATCAGGGAATGTCCTATTTGTAATCAATATAACCGGTTCCCCGATAAGGTCAAGTTATAAGGCGGACTGAAATCGGCGATTATTTAAAAGATGTGAATTTTTTCACTTGCTAATTACTGTTATATTTGGTATTTTGATCAAGATATAGGGGTACACAAATACAAACATATAGTTAAGCAAGGGAAAATTAAACGATCATAAAGGTTTACAGGTAAGAGAAAAGATGACAAAGAAGGTATTCATACTCGCCATTATTGCCGTATTATCGCTTATATTCTATACTCCGGTTCAGGCCCAGGGCGGCTCGCCTAAAAAGGCGGATTGCCTGGAATGTCATGATGGCATTGATAAAGA
>JBFMFJ010000275.1:0-5285 GCA_040752235.1 Candidatus Zixiibacteriota bacterium
ATCAACTGACCCGAAGATTTTATCTTGAGGGACAAACCGACCGTCTGGGGCGTTCCGCTCTGGATCTTAAATACAAGCTGAGATTTCGATGAAGAGGATTTTTAACATTATAAATATCCTGGTTATTTGCCTGTCAGTTTTCCTATGTACGTCGGTACTGGCAAAATCCGGTTTCCATGTAAGAAAGGTCACGTTCTCAGGGAATCAAATATATGATGAGAACCGGCTGATAAGGCTTATGCTTAGTAAACCCTCATCATTTTTGCATCGTTCCGACTATTTCCAGGAGATTCTTGAAACCGATATCGAAAATATACTCAACTTTTATCATCAAAACGGTTATCTGGAAGCAACTATCGCCGAGGGCGGGGTCAGAGTCGACACATCCGCCAATAAAGTCGATATCCATATATCTCTGAGTGAAGGTGAACTCACACGCGTCGAGGGACTTTCAATTTTCGGCAATGATGCTTTTGATGATTCCACTCTCCTGGCTCTGGTCAATCTTCGGAAAGATGATCCCTTTCGAAAGATAAATATTCAGGACGGCATGCTGGCCATGATATCGCTTTATGCCGAACAAGGATACCTTGATGCAACCATCAAGCCCGAAATAAGACTCAACAATGAGGCGCATCTGGCCATGATCGATTTTGCCGTCACCGAGAAGGTCCCGGCAAAGATATCGTCAATAAAAATCGAAGGACTGAAGAAGACGCATGCGAATATTGTAACAAGAGAACTGCTCTTTGAAGAAGGCGATGTAATCAAATATTCAGCATTGTTAAAGTCACAGCGGCGATTGTATATGACCGGTCTGTTTGAAAGTGTTTTTATCCGGCCGGTGGCGATTTCGGACTATGATGCCTCCGAAAAGGACATTCTGGTTGATCTGCATGAGTCAATGTCGAGCGAATTCAATACTTCCATCGGTTTCGGTTCGGTCGATAAGGTTCGCGGGCGTATCGAGATACTGACAACCAATCTGGCCGGAACCGCCCGCAAAGCGGGCGGCGCATTGAGCGGCAGTTTTATTCGCCGCGCGGCGGAGGCATCATTCACCGAACCGTACACCTTCGGAACCCGCTGGCGTACCGATATCAATACGATGGTCGAATATATGGATGAGCCGGGCTATAATTTTCTACGCTACGGCGGCCGCTTGACATTTGGACATTACTTTGCGGAGAAATTTTTTATTACTATATCATACCGGCATGAGGACTCGCGGCTAAGTCATATAGAGACTCTGGAACGACCGGATGATTATAAACCCAAAGTGAGGAGTTTTATCCTTGGTATTAGCCGCGATACTCGTGATAACCTGTTCAATCCTCTCAGTGGTTCATACTTTGAGTGGAACAACGAAGTGGCCGGGACATTCCTGCAGGGGACTAACAGCTTTGCCCGCTCAATTGTAAGGCTGAAAAAATTTCATCCGCTCAACCGCGAGACAGTTGTTGCCTCGGCCATAGAAATCGGCTGGATAGACAATTTCCATTCAGAAGATGAAATCCCGCTCAATGAGCGTTTCTATGCCGGCGGTCCCAACACCATCCGCGGCTATGGTTACCAGCTGGCCGGCCCGAGGCAGGCCGATGGCATCCCGCTCGGAGGCAATCTCAAAATTGTCTGGAATATCGCAGAACTCCGCCGGACTCTGTACAAAATCATCGGTGGTGTGATTTTTGTGGATGCCGGCAATGTCTGGAGTGATGTAAATGATTTCACCTTCCGGGATATCCGCATCGCCGCCGGTACGGGGCTTCGTGTCAACACGCCGTTGGGTATTGTCCGCCTCGACTATGGCGTCAATCTCGACCGCCGCGGCTCTGAGCCGCGTGATAAAATATTTTTCAGCATGGGGCAGGCTTTTTAATCAATAATCCCGCAAAAAAGCCGCCCGCGCATTATCACGGGCGGCTTCAATATTCATACTACGATTTATAGAAATGTCACCAGCAAAACACCGGCAGCGACCGCCGAACCAATTACGCCCGCCACATTGGGCGCCATGGCGTGCATGATTAAAAAGTTGTTCGGATCTTCTTTGGCGCCGACCATCTGGCAGACGCGGGCAGAGTCGGGCACTGCCGAAACCCCGGCTGCACCGATAATCGGATTGATTTTGTTTTTCGTGAACAGGTTCATCAGCTTGGCAAAAAGAACGCCGGATGCAGTCGCAATCATGAAGGAAGTCGCACCCAGAATGAAAATCTTGATCGAGGCCGGGGTCAGGAAGCGGCTGGCATCGGTGGAGCACCCCACCGTCACGCCAAGCAGGATAGTTATAATGTCGATAAAAGCGGTCCTGGCTGTGGCTGCCAGACGCTCGGTAACGCCGCTTTCCTTAAGAAGATTGCCGAAAAACAGAAATCCCAGCAGGTTTATCGAACCGGGAGCGATAAAACCGGTGATCAGGAAAGCAATAACCGGGAACAGAATTCGCAGCCGCTTGCTGACCGGTTTGTTCGGACGCATGCGGATCAGACGTTCTTTTTTCGTAGTCAAAAGCTTTATAATAGGCGGCTGAATAACCGGCACCAGCGCCATGTATGAATATGCCGAGACCGCAATGGCACCGAGAAGATGCGGCGCCAGCTTCGATGACAGAAAGATCGCGGTCGGGCCGTCAGCGCCGCCGATAATGCCAATCGAAGCCGCCTCGGCCTGCGTGAAGCCAATCGCCAGGGCGACGATAAAAGTGAGGAAAATACCGACCTGGGCGGCTGCCCCGAGAAGAATCAATCTCGGGCTGGCCAGCATGCACGAAAAATCGGTCATAGCCCCGATACCGAGAAAGATCAGCGGCGGATACCACCCCTGAGTTACGCCCCTATATAAAATCGACAGGACACTGGCCTGTCCCCCATCGGCGCCGTCTTCATAAATCCCGATACTCATTCCGGAGGCGTAAGGTATATTGCCGATAAGCATGCCGAAACCGATCGGTATAAGAAGCAGCGGCTCATAATCCTTGGCAATTCCGAGATAAATAAAAAAGCCCCCGACGACAAGCATGCAGAAATTTCCCCAGGTGAAATTACCCAGGGCGCCATTATTCAGAAACTCTAAAAGTGTCTCCATGGACTGCTCCTGATCAGTTAATACGGTTACACCAGCTCAACCAGAGTCTGACTCTCGCGAACCGTATCGCCGACCGCCACCGGAATATTCTTAACCTTGCCCGATGTCGGTGCGGCAATGGAAGTTTTCATCTTCATCGCTTCGATTATCAGAAGCACCTGCCCTTCGGAGACAGTATCGCCTGCTTTGCACTTGATCTCGACGATAGTGCCTGCAATCGGTGAGGCTACCGCTCCGCCCGCCGCACCCGGCGCAGGACCGGAGGCAGAAGGCGGCGGTGCAACCGGAGCACCGGCTGACTGACTTGACCTTGTTCGTGGTTTAGGCAAAGTCGATGCCGCCGGGAAACCTTCGCCGGCATCAAGCACCTCGACTTCGACTTCATAAGCAACACCATGGACTGTTATTTTAAGTTTCATTTTTCTACTCCCGAATCAATCTATACAAAATGCCAATATTCGATTTGGTTTTCTACTGCCGCTTCTTGGATACGACATGGGATCCGAGCAAAACGGCCCTCCCCTGCTGCGACCATGGCCCGCGTTGGGCATTGGCCGGCAGAATTCTGCGAATACTCTTTATATGGAATCTCCCCTGTATCATCGTCGCCGCGGCGGCCGATATCAATAGCAGGGTGATGGTATCGATATTTTGTTCTTTTTGCGTCGCCGCCTCTGCCTGGGCGTCTTCATGTTTTTGCCAGGCATCATTGGCCCGCCTGATAAATGAAATGGCCGTGGCAATAATGGTCAAGGCTCCAAAAACAATCACCAGCCCGACGACTGTCAGCTCCAATCCAAAATTTAACCACTCCGGCATAACCAAACCTCACCAATTAGAGTGGAATCAGACCATGTTTTTTCTGGGGACGCAACTCACGCTTGGCCTTGAGAACCTCCAGGCATGCGGCCAGGTATGGTCTGGTATCGGCCGGCTCCAGGATTTCATCGACAAGTCCGCGGCTGGCGGCAAAGTAAGGATTGGCAAAAGCCTCTTTGTACTCATGAAGCTTTTTCGCCATTTCCGCCTTGGGATCGGCCGAATCGGCAATTTCCTTGCGGTAGAGCACACTGACCGCGCCCTCGGCGCCCATCACGGCAATCTCGGCTGACGGCCATGCCACCAGGGTATCGGCCCCCATGCTCTTGGAACACATGGCCAGATAGGCCCCGCCGTACGCTTTGCGAACCACAACCGTGATTTTGGGAACGGTCGCTGCGGCATAGGCGAACAGCATCTTGGCACCGTGACGGATAATCCCGCCGTACTCCTGCTTGACACCGGGCATAAATCCCGGCACATCGACAAAAGTGACTATTGGAATATTGAAGGCATTGCAGAATCTGATAAATCTCGAAGCCTTGTCCGATGAATCGATATCGAGCACGCCCGCCTTATGCATCGGCTGGTTGGCAATGATACCAATCGTGTAACCGGTCAGGCGGCCGAAGCCGACCACTATATTGGGGGCGAAATGCTCCTGAATTTCCATAAAATCGCCGCTGTCGACAAAGCGCGTAATGATATCATGCATATCATATGGCTCGCCGGGATCTTCCGGAACGATGCCGTTCATGGATTCATCCGGTACCAGGATTTCATCATGCAATTCCGGAATAAAGGGCGGATCTTCCGTATTATTGCTGGGCAAAAACGACAACAGTCTCTTGGTGATGTTGATGGCATCTTCATCATCCTCGGCGATAAAATGCACGACGCCCGAATAATGAGCATGACTTTCGACACCGCCCAGCTGTTCGGCGGAAATCTCCTCGCCGGTTACCTGTTTGATCACAAGCGGCCCGGTGATGTATAACTGCCCCTCATGCCGCACCTGTATAATAAAATCGGTCAGGGCGGGAGAATAAGCGGCACCGCCGGCACAGGGCCCGGCAATTATACTTATTTGAGGAACGACGCCGGAGAGCAATACATTGCGGTAAAAAATACCGCCATAGGCCGAAAGCGAATCCACGCCTTCCTGAATCCTGGCACCGCCGCTGTCGTTGATCATTACAAAAGGATCGCCGGTCTTCAAAGCGGCTTCCATCGCTTCCTGTATCTTCCGGCCGGTGGCTTCACCGACCGATCCGCCGCCAACGGTGAAATCCTGGCTGGCGGCATACACGGGGCGGCCATCGACAAAACCGATTCCGGTAACGACTCCCTCACCGGGGAATTCCTTGTCGGCCATTTCA